>JBOHED010000862.1:0-6816 GCA_050700915.1 Actinopolymorphaceae bacterium
GGAAGGACTCCGGAGCCGGGAACCCCGGTGTCGACATCGGCGGGTTCCGGTTCCAGATGGCGCTTACGTACGGGGTGGACCCGGATCCCGTCCTGGAGGGGTGGGAGCGCGAGGCCGGCAGGCGAGCGACCAACGTGGCGTACTGGGATGCGGTGACCGCGCTGGACACACCCACCGTCCTCGACGGCTGGCCCGGCTACGACGACCAGGGGCGGCCGCTCGACACAGCCGCGGTGACCGCACGCCGAGACGCGTTCCTGCGCGCCGCGATCGACCGCCTCTGAATCTGGCGGATGAGCCTTTCCGCGATATACACCGCACGCGACCTTGGAGATCTTGTGAGACGGGTGCTTGCCGCCCACCAGAGGTCAGACGAGACGTTCGTGTCTGAGCAGGAGTTTCCTGAGGAGAAGATCGTAGAACTCAAGGCGTTGTTCGAGCTCTACGACGATGATCCAGACATGCTGTACGACTACCAGGTCTCGGACGAGATCCGCGATCGCGCGAGCCAGATCCTTGGAGTTCCGCTGAACCCCGCCTTCGACTACAACATCGAGGCCACACCGTGAGACAGGCGGCACTGGTTCCTGGCTGACGAAGCAGGAGTTGGCTCCCGGTCCCGCTGCGGGAGGGATCTCGCCGTCGCCGAGGCGGTAGGGCTCACGCGCTCGTCGTTACCCGCTATCGTGTTCGGACATGGCTGACCCTCTCGGCGGCAGGGAGAGATTCCGATGAATGAAGCACCATTGTTCAAGGGAGCGTTCCCGTACCAGAAGGACGTGCTCGCCTTGCCCGTTACCGATCTCGATGTCGCGGCCCAGTGGTACTCGACGGCGTTCGGGTTGAGCGAAGTCGAGCGGCGGAATACTCCGCATCCCGCGGTGATCCTCGCACGCGACGGGGTACAGATCGGCTTTGCGATCAACGGTGGTGACGCCTCGGAGGATGGCGCCGCGATTCTGGTCTCGGACATACATCGCGCCAGGAAGGAACTCGAAGCCAACGGCCTCGAGATCGCCAATTGGCGGGTAGATGAGCGCGACGGGCAGAAACTCCAGGTCTTCTTCGTCGTCGCTCCCGACGGTCTCTGCTACTACTTTCATCAGCCTGTCTAAGGACACCTCAGGACCGGTGTGCCCTGGGCCCGGGTGCGCGTCGCTGGGCGCTGGCCGGATGCCAATCAGGAGGAGTGCCAACAATGATCCTCCCGAAGGTCCGGGACCCTCGCTTCGTGACGATCCGCCGTGGTGGGACCCTCACTGATTCGGATCACCATCTCCTCGCGCTGTGGGCGGCATCGTGCGCGGAGCACGTCCTTCACCTCTTCGTGTCGGCTCAGCCTGGGGACCTGCGACCGCGTGAGGCGATCGAGCATGCCCGGGCCTGGGTGCGGGGCGAGGTCAAGATGATGCAGGCTCGCGCGGCGGGTGGTCATGCAATGGGCGCGGCCAGAGACCTGCGTGGGGCGGCGCGACATGCCGCATACGCTGCCGGCCAGGCTGGCGCCGTCGCCCACGTCGCCGCGCACGAACTCGGTGCCGCGGCCTATGCGATCAAGGCCGCACGTGCTGCCGCTCCGGAAGACGAGGGCGAGGTCGCAGGGCGACTCGAGTGCCAGTGGCAGCGGGACCAGCTCCCGGAGGCGATTCGCGAGCTCGTGCTTGACGACCAACGGTTGCGGAACGACATCTGCTGGTCGGTGTTTGACTGCTGAGCGCGTCGGGCCAGGCAGCGCCTGCAAACTAGCCTCGCCTACCGGAAGCAGGATCCCCTCGCGTTCCGAGACGGTGCGGTGCCTCTTCGGCGCGGTCACCCGATCGCTGTCGTCACTCAGTGCGGAGAAGTGGCATACCGGAGTGCGTGGGCCTTGACCACTACTCCGCATTGGATGCAACTTGCTCGGCGCGCGAGGCGACCATCACTCCGCGCGAGGCGGCCATTGGTCGGGCCAGGGAGATCGCACACTACGGGTCGGCTCAGTCGAAGCGGCCGACCTCGCCCGCGATCAGCAGCCCGGAGTCGCACAGCAGGGTGGTCATGCGCTGCGTCGGGCCGCCTCGCTTCGACGATCTCGTGGGTCACGATGTGATCCGGCCATGATCTCGCGGTATCGGCTGGCGAGGTCCTCGTCGAAGCTGGCAAGGCCGACCCACGGGAAATGCTCACGGAGGGCAATGTCGAGGTCAGTCGAATGCTCGTCGGACATAGCCATCAAGCTAGCCGACATGGCCTCGGATTCTGCGGCTCTGCCGCAGATCAAACACGGCGACGAGTCTCGTCGGTGACTTCCAGATGAATCAGGAGATCACCTGGCAGCCGGGAGATCCGGCGTACATCTGATAGGCGTCTACGTTCGGTGCCCTGGGGAGAGAACGGGTGGCGCTCCAGCATCGGGCGGGTCGGGGAAGTCGGCGATTGTCAGCTCAACCTGCGCTTCGCAGTCCAGCAACCCGCACTCGCAGTCGAATGCGCGCACGATCTCGGACGGATCGCCGATGGTCCACGGACGTGCGAGGTACCCGCGATACTGCTCGACAACGACCCGGTTCGCGTACCTGCGGAGTTGTCGTCGCTCCTCCACCGATTCCGCCCGCGGCTGTGCGGCCAACCAGTCTCGGAAGAGCTGCTCCACCTGGCTGACCGTCTTCTCCACGCTCCAACCGTCGACGCGGAGAATGCTCGATGGTGGCGCTGTGTCAGTGACCTGCGAGAAGACCCATCGCGCCATCTCCAGGTAGGCGCCAGGCGCACCGTTCGGCCTGTGCCGCTCGTCCAACCGGGCGCGCAGACATTCGTACGACGGCATCAACCAGACCGCCTGGCTCCCGGGCGGGAGCATGCGTGGCGTGACCTGGGTGCCTTCGGCGATGATCGCCGGCACCGTCGGCAGGGCGCGCAGGTCGTCCACCGTCATCGGGCCACGTTCGACCTGCAAGGACATGGCGACCCACTCCTGCGGTGTCAACGACGACCGTTCCGTCGGCGTCAGCGCCTCGAAACGGAGGGCGGCGGGATTGTGCACCCCGACGGCGCGGTCGCGATGTGACCACGTGTGAGCGTCGGAGTTGTACCACCGCAGCCCATACGTCCGCGCCAGCCGCCGCGCGACCGTCGTCTTGCCAGACCCCGGTGGTCCGCCGACCCACAGCACATGGGGCATGGCCTCCATAAGTCCTCCTCGCACCGATGTCCGCCGTCAGTCCGACAGCCAACGAACCCCGGCGACCGTCGCGTCGTGATCTATCGGTACGGCGTCTCATGGGCGGCGACCCGCTACGGCTACCGCTACTCCGAGGACCTCCTCGACCGGGTGACCCCGGCCCGGCGGAGGATCCTCCAGCCAATACCACCACGCGTCCGCCCACCGAGTTCAACTTCGCGCCCCGCGTGGAGAGGTAGGACCCACGGTGGGGTGGCGGGGCAGGTCCCGCCACCCCCTCTCTCGTACGCGCCGTCAGCAGTACGGAGGTGCCGAGCCGACGTTCGACACGTACCTTGCGGC
This sequence comes from Actinopolymorphaceae bacterium, assembly GCA_050700915.1. Lineage (GTDB taxonomy): Bacteria > Actinomycetota > Actinomycetes > Propionibacteriales > Actinopolymorphaceae > Thermasporomyces. Next base: position 3,503 of record JBOHED010000862.1, read on the forward strand.
GACCCACTGACCGCCACCGTCGCCGGTGAGCTGGTACCAGCGCGGGTTGCCGTCGACCACCTGGCTGTCGACCTTGCAGACCAGGGCCAGGAAGGTGCCCTGCGGCGCCGACGACACCACCGCGTTCGCCGTGTTCGGACCGCTGCGGACGTTAACGAACGCCGCCGCCCGTCCTTCGTACTCCTGCCCGTCGCCACAGAACCGGGGCGCCGGCCCGATGTTGGAGACGTAACGCGCGGTCACCCACCTCGTGGTGGACAGCTTGTACCAGAGTGAGTTGCCGCCCACGGACGGCCCGAACACCTTGCACTGGATGCTGATTGTCGCCCCAGACCGAAGCGTGCCGACGTCGGCGGCCGCTGTCGTCGGGGCACTCCGGACGTTGAGCGTCGCCGTGACCCTGCCCTGATAACTCGTCGCGGCGTGAGCCTGTGACGCCGGCGCGACCGCCAGCAGGGTCGCCGAAAGAAGGACCGCCGTCGCGGCTGTGACAACGATCCCACGGACGATGGCGGTGATACGGATGCGATGTGACATGTGTTTCTCCCCGAATGATTGCCGTACTCCGGCGCAGTGTAGATGCTTGAAGGCCCTTCGAAGGTTGCCCGACTCGGCGAAGTCACAGTTTGCGTCTCCGCAGCGACCGTCATGGCAAAATCGGCGACGTGCAGATCGGGATACTCGGACCGCTCGAGGTTCGTACGGACGACGGCGCAGTTGCCGACGTGCCGGGCGCCCGGCTGCGCGGGCTGTTGATCGCCCTCGCGCTCGAACCAGGTCGCGCAGTTCCGAAGGCGACGTTGATCGACTGGATCTGGGGTGAACAGCCACCCTCCGACGCGGCGAATGCCTTGCAGCGCTTGGCTTCCCGGCTCCGGAAGACGTTGCCGGAAGGGTCGGTCGAGGGGCGGCCGGACGACTACCGGCTGAGGGTTAGTTGACGTAATCGACACCGACGCTGAAAGCGTCGCCGAGCATGTACACGAACATGATCATGACCACGACCGGCATCAGGACCGCGTTGAACACCGTCATGGGATTCCGGGCGATGTGGGTGAGGTTGCGGCGCAACATTACCATCGAGTGGGACTTGGATTTCATTTCGCTGCCACCTCCGTGGTGTGGCCAGTCCGCTCCGTGGTGTCGCCCGTCAGCTCCGCGGCGAGGCCGGTGAGGGCGGGGAATACGTCATCGAGATCCGGCGTGTGGACGGAGAACTCCTCGGCACTGATGGAGTACTCGTCGAGCCGGTCCAGCAGAGCGCGCAACGACTTCGTTCCGCCGTCGCTGGGAACCCGCAGGGCCAGCGCCTCGTCGTCCCGACGCGCGTCGGTGAGGACCCGGGCGGCCGCGTCGAGTTCGGCGACGGTGGTGAATCGCAGTCGTACGTGCGGACCGGGGAGCTGGCGTTTGAGGTCGTCGGGAGTGCCCTGGGCGACCAGGCGGCCGTGATCGAGTACCGCGATCCGGTCGGCGAGTTGGTCGGCTTCCTCGAGGTACTGAGTGGTGAGGAAGATGGTCACACCGTCGGCCACCAGGTCGCGGATGATCGCCCACATCGTGCGACGGCTGCGCGGGTCCAGTCCCGTCGTCGGCTCGTCCAGGAAGATGATCCGCGGGTTGCCGACGAGCGTCATCGCCAGGTCGAGCTTCCGGCGCATTCCTCCGGAGTACGTCGACACGGGTATGCGCGCCGACTCCACCAGGCCGAAGCGCTCCAGCAGTTCGGTGACGATCCGCTTGCCGTCCTTGGGCGGGCTGCGGGCTCAGATCCACCATCAGCTGGAGGTTCTCCTGCCCGGTCAGTAGCTCGTCCACCGCCGCGAACTGACCGGTGACCCCGATCGCCGCGCGCACCGCCTTGGCCTCGGTCGCGACATCGTGTCCGGCCACGCGGACCGTCCCGCCGTCGGCCTTGATCAACGTGGTCAGGATGTTGATCGTCGTCGTCTTGCCGGCCCCGTTCGGACCGAGCAGCGAATGCTGGCCGCCAATCACGACCCCCGGCGTTTCGACAATCCCGACACTCTCGACATCCACCGCAACACCCGCGGTCACCTGTCCTTCGGCCACGGCGTTCACCAATACCTCGGCCAGCAACTGGCCCGCATCGAGATGCGCGCCGGTTTCCACGGACTACTGCGTCGCCTCCCGACTCTCGCGCTCGCCATTCCCGCCGGCGAGGTGAAACTCAGGACCGACATGAATATCTACGGCGTCCACGAACTGCCGGTCACCTGGAGGGGAACCGCTCCATAAACCGTCGGAGGCCTAGCTTTCGGCGGCGAGGAAGGCGAGGACGGTGGCGGCGAAGAGTGGCGAGTCGGCAAGGTTGTAATGGGTCGTGCCCGGCAGAATGGCCAGCGCGTGACCGCCCTTCGGTCGACCTTCGCCCATCCAGCCGCCGTCGCGGAGTCCACCATCGAGCAGCTTGAAGACCTCGACGTAGTGGCTCGGCGGCGCCATGTCGGCGTCTGCGGCCATGATGAGCGTCGGCACCTGGAGGCCGCGTACGTCGTCGGAGAAGTCGAAGTCCTCGGCCATCGCCTGCCCGATCTTGTCCAGCAGCTTCGGGAAGTATTCGGGGTGTGGCGCCACCCGCTGGTAGAGCTCGTACATCGGGGTGTCCTTCATGAACTCCGCCGCGGCGGCGTTGACCTGGCCCTGCTGTTCGAGCATTTCGACGGGAATCGCGGCGCGCGAGATATTTGTGCCGCAGAAGACGAGTTTGCCCACCTTGTCCGGGTGCCTCACTGCCGTGTGGAGGGCCACTCCTCCGCCCATCGAATAGCCAACGACGTCGGGCTTGGTCAACCCGAGGTGGTCGATCAGGGCGGCGATGTCGTCGGCCATGAGTCGTACGTCGATCGGCCGGTCGATGTCGGCGGTGCGTCCGTGACCCTGCAGGTCGGGAAGGATGACGTGATGGGTCTCAGCCAGTGCGGTCAGGGTCGGGCCGAACATTTCACCGGAGCCCAGACCGCCGTGCAGGAGGACGAGTGGCCGGCCGGAACCGTGCGTTTCGTAGTAGAGGTTGATCCCGTTGACCTCGGCGTAGCTGCCGTTGCCTGACGCGTCGGACGCCCATGGGGTGCTCACAGTCGTACTCCCTGCCGTTGAGAAGTTCGTTCGTAAGGTACGACAGCTCAGACCCGACCCGCAGGAGAAACTCATCGGTCTGGCTCGTCGACGTTCACTCGATGCGGTCCGCCGGCTGGACCCGAGGCTTAACCGCTGCCGCCGGCGGTGCCGGCTCGCGTGGGAGTCGCTCGGCGAGCTCAGCGCGTGAGTGGATACCGAGTTTGGTGTAGACC
>JBOHED010000863.1:0-6910 GCA_050700915.1 Actinopolymorphaceae bacterium
TTCGAGACCAGGTTGTTCCCAGAGATGAGCAGCAAAGTGACGCGCAGGAAGGGCTGATGCCAGATCCATCGCAGCCCTTCGATGAGATCCCGGCCGCCCGCGCGTCGCGCGTTCCCCATCGTCGACGGCATCGACGAACGAATGAACGCAATGCACGCGAACGAAACGAGCGCCGACGCCGCGTTGACGACGAACGGCAGCGCGGGCGTGACCGCGAACAGCAGGCCACCCAGCGGGGGACCGGAGAGCATGGCCGCAGCTCCCCGCGCCTCACTCCGGGCAAGGGCGAGGGGGAGCTGGTCGGTGCGTACGACATGACGGATCGCGGCCTCCTCGGCGATGCCGAAGAGCGTGCTGAGGCTGGCGCCAACGGCCTCGAGAGCGAGGACCAGCGCGAGGCTCACAAACTGACCGGCGACAGCGCCCACGAGGACCGCCTGCGTTGCCGCCAGACCGGCACCGCAGAAGAGCATGAGCCGGCGCTTGTCGCACCGGTCGACCAGGACACCAGCGGGCAGGCCGACGACGAGCCGGACGATCACGCCGACCGCCAGGACAAGACCTACCTGCGCAGGGGAATGCGTGACGTCGAGGATCAGCAGCGGATAGGCCACCATGCAGGAGCTGGATCCGAGTGCGGCCACCGACTGGCCGGACCACAGCAACGTGAAGTCGCGGTTGGCGCCGAGCAGTCGCCTCGGTCTTTCGCTTGCGGCGGTCGGCATCGTCGGGCTCCTGTCGCTGGTCGTACGACGTCAGGGCGCCAGGTCGGCGATGTCGACGGGGACGGCGTACATCGCGAGATGCACCGGGTGCGCGCCCGCTGAGGTGGACTCGCTGAGCTGGGAGTAGCGGTCCAGCACCGCGATCAGCTCGGATCCGAGGGCGCGGAGTTGCTCCGAGGTGAGACGCAGCGGGTTGCTGGACATGGTGGCGACGTTGCGCCAGGACCGGGGGAGCGTGCGCCGTCCCTCGATGAACGCCTCGACCTGCTGGGCATCGCGGGCGAGCATCGTCCGGGCGAACTCGTCAGCCGCGCTCGCGGCTTCTCGGCTCTCGCCCGGCTGGTGGACATAGGACAGCCCGGCGGTTCGCAGCCGCCATGGTCGGGCCCGACCCTTGCCCTCCCCGGTCTCCTCGATCAGTCCGTACTTCCCGAGCAGGTTCAGGTGGTACGAACACACCTTTGGCGTCAGGTCCAGGAACTCGGCGCACCGGCTCGCCGTGAGCGGTCCCTCGCGGCGGAGCAGGTAGAGCAGGTCGAGGCGGACGGGATGCGCCACGGCACGCAACACCCGCGGGTCGGTGCCGGAAGCTCCGCGAGTGCTATCGGAACGGCCCTTCTCGGAAGACATGTTCCGATCGTAGGGACGGTCGACAAGGTGTCAAGAGCCGGCGCCGCGACCACACCTGCGGGAGAGGCGCCCTGGCTCAGCCCGATCCCGACAGTGCTGAACGCTTGGCGGGGAAGGTGCCGACGTCCCGGAGGAACGCGAACCGGTCCCCGAACTGCGAGGCCAACGGTCCGATGTCGCTGCCCCACACTTCCTCGAGAAGGGGATAGTCCGCCGGGGAGATGGCGAGTCGGGCGAGCGGTTTCACCGGGACCAGGCTGGTCAGCTCACCCATCATCGTGAACGTCTCGGACGGAAGGACGTACACCGTCGCGTCGACGAACGGTCGGGCGGCAAGTCCGGCGAACTCGACGGCGAGGCTGAAACACCTGCGCCTCGTGCCGTCGGGGTTCCGGCCCCACCACACGCCGTTGCTCATGAACGGGACCTTCGTCCGGTCCACCACGCCGAAGTACATCGCCATCAGGGCATGGTCCACCGCGAAGACCCCCGGCTGGCCGGACGTCCGGCCCCCACCCCAGCTCCGACTCCGCGGGTTCAGGACGTCGAGGCCCGACGTCGCCGAACCGTGCAGCAGCACGGCGTACCGCTCGACCAGGTAGTGCAGGAACTGCCACTTCGGCACAGCGATCCGGTAGTCGAGGTCGCCACCGTCAGCATGTGCCCACTGGTGTTCGCAGTCGGCGGCGATCGCGTCGAGGTCGACTTCGGGCTGGGCTCGGTACAGCCCGAGTTGCCAGCCTGCCGGGTCACATCCGCTGAAACGGACCCGTCGCCCGGCCGGTCGTGCGGACACTGTGGGAGTAGGCGGCATCAGACGGCGGAGCAGGTCGTCGCGCAGCGGCTCTGGTAGCCGTGGCGCTCCCTGTACGTCATCGACCACCTCACGACCCGCCCGCCCGAAGAAGGCGAGTGCCAGGGTGGCGTTCCGGCGTACGTCGGAGTCGTCGTGGTCGAGGTGGTCGACCAACGTCGCCAGCACCTCGCCACGACCACGCCGCACTCGTTGTGGTGGTGGAGTGTGGACGAAACGGGACTCCCACAGCGGCCAGACCTGGCTGACCTCCGGACGGCGTGGATAGCCGGGAGCGATCTGCGCGAGGGTACGGAGGAGACCGATCCGCAGCCACCGGTCCGCTCGTGGGAGGGCGGCACCGACCGTCGCGGCCACCGCGTCTCCGGTCGGCCCGATGCGCGTCAAAGTGTGTGCGGCCACGAGGCGTTCGCGTAGCGGCACGGTGTCATCGTCGAGCACGGCCGCCACCAGGTGATGAGCGTCGGCGGCATTGGTGCCAAGTCCGGCGAGCGCCCGCATGGCCTCGGTCCTGACCGGTGACGTCGACCCGTCGCGGTCGAGCGCGTCGAGGAGGAGCGGCAGCGCGCGTTCCTGGCCCGCCGACGCCAACGCCACCAGGGCGATCGCCAGGTCCTCGCCCTGGTGGGCGAAAGCCGCCGCGAGTGCGCCGAACGCGCCGTCCGCGCGCGGCCCGAGTTCGCCGACGAGGGAGGTGGCCTCTGCTCTGGTCGTACGATCCGGATCGTCGAGCGAGGCGACGATGGCCTCCAGGACACCATCGTCATCGGCGCCGTACATCAGTGTCCTGGCGGCGGCGAGCCGCACGGGTCCGTCGTCTCCCAGCAGGCGGCGCGCCCGGTTCAGTCCCACTTCGCCCAACAGCGCAAGGGCTTCCGGCACCTGGACCAGCCGGATCGCGCCCTCCGGATGGGACAACCCCGCGACGAGTTCGTCGAGACCGTCGGCGCAGTCGAGGTAGGCGAGCCGGACGGCGGCAGGCGGACCTGGGAGTCGGAGTCGGTCAACGCGTCGCGGAACTCAGCCAATTCGCACAAGCGGTCCCGCCGTCTGGTGCTCGTCGATCGGGTCACCCCGCTCATACTGGCAAGGCGCTCTCGCCGGTGACAAGGCACTTCGGCTCAGGTTGGTGGCCGGCGCTGACGACGAGTGCAACGGGTCGGCGTGCGGCCCCCGTGCTTGTTCAGCTTCGTTCAATGTGGAGAAATGGTTGACCAGGACGCTGCCCGGTCAACCACTTCTCCGCATTCGATGCCAACCGGCGACCGGCCGGCGATTGGCCGGCGATTGGCCGGCGATTGGCCGGGGACTGGCGAAAGTCCTGACCCAAGGATGCCCGTACCTCGCGCCGGTCACTCGGCGTCGAGAGCGTCGAGGGAGTCGAGGGCCGTACGGACGAAGGCGTCACGTCGCTCGGTCAGCGTCCGTGCGTCGAGGTCGGGACGGCCCTCGGCGTGGACGATTCCGACGAGCGCGCTGAGGTCGACATCGGTATTCAGGGCCGCGTTGAGATCCCAGTAGGCCACGTCGGCGGCCGCGCTGCCGCGTGCCTCCTCCCAGCCGGCAAGGATCTGGTCCGGTGCGGACGGTCCGAAGAGAATGGCCGCGTCCCACCGCAGCGAACCGAGGTCGACGCCGTAGTGACCCGCCCCCGCGGCGTCCCAGGTCGATCATCCCGACGTAGCTGTCGCCGTCCCACATCGTGTTGGCGTGCCAGAGGTCGCCGTGGACGAAGACGGTCTCGTCGTGTGGCACATTCATGGCCCGCAGCCGGGCGTCCGCCTTGTCGAGCAACGGTGTCGAGCGGACCTCACGCAGCGCCGCATCGGCCTCGTCGTGGGAGGGTCCCGGCATATCCCGGAGCCAGGCCGTCACCACTGCGCTGCGATCCGGTTCGGCGGCCGCGTGATACTCCCGGGCCCAGTGCCGCTCCGCGGAGCGGTCGACCCACGGCATGTGGTGTGTACGCAGCGGAAGATCGGGACGTGGGGAAAGCGGTACGGCATGAAGGGCGGCCGCCGCGGCACCGAGCGCGCGAAGCCGCTCCACCGTCGCCACCCGTGGAATCGCCGTGCGCCCCGGCAGCACCGCCGACAGGACGGCCAGATAGCCCCTGCTTTCGTTGCACTGGGCGGCGAGGAGACGGGGCGTCGGCAGTCCATGCTCCTCCGCCAACGCCAGAGCAGCCGCCTCGGTACGAATCTCGTGCCACTCGGGTGGGCCGGTACGGAGGATAGCGTCGACGGTCGACCGGCCGTGCGTGAGACGAAGGAGCCAGGGACCCTCGTCTTCGCGGAGGCGGCGGACCTGTTCGACTGTCGCACCCGCGCCGACGGCCTGCGCCGCCCAGCGGAGGACGTGGTCGGGCGGCAGGTCCGGCAGGTCCGGCATGGGCGGAAGCTAGCGCCCGCGACGGCGAGGCGTCGAGCGTTTTTCCGCCGCCTCGACCGGCCGCGTCCGCCGCGACCCGCCACGAGCACGGCGAGTGCGTCCGTCGACCAGCGCGGCGAGGCCGTCGAGCACGCGTTGCAACCCGAAGGCGTACGCATGGGAAGGGTCGTACGCCGCACCGTGCGCAGCGCCCGCCGCGGCCCCCACCCGCACGGCGACGGGGTACCTCGTCGCGTCGAAAACGCGTTCCAGCAAGGGCGCGTTCGCCGTCCACCACTGCTCGTCGTTCATGGCGGACTCGCGGGCAGCCGTCGCGACCTCGGCCGCCGCACGCGCCGAGGACTGGACGAAGCTGAGCAGGAACGTCAACGCCGCATCCGTGTCGACGTCATCGAGCCCGAGTCCGTCGAAGGCACGCAGCTCGTGGTCGTACTTCGCGATCGCCCCGGGCCCCAGCGTGGGTCGGCTGGTGGAGACGGTCGCCATCCACGGGTGCTGGTCGTACATCGTGAGGTTGTCCCCGGCCACCGCCTCGACCCGGCGCCGCCACGACGCGCGAGACGACGGCGTGGTGCGACGCATCTGTTCGTACACGGAATCGAGCATGAGATCGACGAGCTCGGCCTTACCGGGAACGTAGGTATACAACGACATGGGCGCCCGGCCGAGCGACTGCGCGATCCGGCGCATGGTCACCGCCGCGAGGCCCTCGGCGTCGGCCACCTCGATCGCCGCCGCGACGATCTGGTCGACGGTCGCGCCCCGCCGCGGTCCCCGCTGCCCGCCGCCGGCGGCGCCCCGCTCGCGCCACAGCAGTTCGAGGGTGCGTGCCGGGTCGCCTGCGCTACTGCGCTCGCTGAACATATCGGACCCTCCGGGTTGGCCTTGGCAGCAGAATTCCGTACGCTGTACAATGTACGTCGTACGGCGTTTCAGTCACCACCACCTTACCGTCCCGGGAGGGCCCATGAAGATCACCTCGTCCGCCGTGTCTCTCAACGTCGACGACGTACCTGCCTCTGCGGGGTTCCTGGCCACCCACTTCGGCTTCCGCGAGGAGATGGCGGCGGACGGGTTCGTGTCCCTCACGCGCGACGACGCCGGGGTCAACGTGGTCTTCCTGCGGCGAGGGCTCGAGTCACTGCCCGAGGACCAGCGGAACGATCACGCCACCGGGCTGATCCTCGCCTTCGTCGTCGACGACCTCGAAGGGGAGCTGGCCCGCCTCCAGGCCGAAGGCGTCACGATCACCATGCCACTGACCGAGGAGGAGTGGGGCGAGCGGGCGTTCCAGGTACGCGATCCCAACGGCGTCATCGTCCAACTCGTCGACTGGAAGGCCGGAGCCTGATCTTGGCGGCCCGGCCGCCGGGACATGTCCCGGCGGCCGGAGCGAGCTGATTCTTTGCAGTGGACGCCATGACACGTCGGTGTCTACCCTCGCCTGTGGCGAGTTCCGGTCGCCCTTGATCAGGACGTACGAACACGAGAGGACGGCTGGAATGCACACGCGCGCACTCGGCACCAGCGGCATCGAGGCAAGTGAGATCGGGTTGGGGGCATGGCAGTTCGGCGAGACGTTGTGGGACGGACCGGCCGAGCAGGAGTGCGCGGCGATCGTCGACGAGGCGATCCGCTTGGGCGTCACCTTTGTCGACACCGCGCCCGCCTACGCTGCCGGACGGAGTGAGGAGATCCTCGGCCGGGTGCTCGAGGGCCGGCGCGACCAGGTGGTGCTCTGCACCAAGTTCGGGCACTGGGCCGACGGCCCGACCGACTACTCGGCGGACCGGATCGAGGAGTCGGTGGAAGAGAGCCTGCGCCGGCTGCGTACGGACCATCTCGACATCCTGTTGATCCACAGCCCGCCGATCGAGGTGATGGACGGGACGACCTCTCGGCAGTACGACGTGCTGCGGCGGCTCCGGGACGCAGGTGTCATCCGGGCCTACGGTGTCTCCGGCCAGGCCGACACCGCGGCGGAGATCCGCCGGATCGCGGAGACCACCGGGAGTCAGGCGATCGAGATGCGGTTCAACGCCCTCTACCAGGAGCCGGCCGCGGCGTTCGAGGAGGCGGCGAAGGCCGGGATCGGCTTCATCGTCAAGGTTCCGTTGGAGTCCGGCTGGCTGTCCGGCCGCTACACCGCCATCTCGACCTTCGACGGGACGCGTAGCCGTTGGTCTGCCGACGAGATCGCGCGACGGGCGGCGATGGTCGCCGAGTTCGAGGCGGTCCTCCCTGCCGGTGTCAGCACGGCCCACGCCGCGCTGGCGCACATCCTCGCCCATCCCGAGGTGTCGACGGTGATTCCAGGTACGAAGTCGCTCGCGCAGCTGCGGGACAACAC
>JBOHED010000864.1:0-2784 GCA_050700915.1 Actinopolymorphaceae bacterium
GATCACTGCGGCGCGACGTGCCTCGGGAGACATTGGTCTGGCGCGACCATGCTGCCGGGTGGGACGCGGGGGCGGAGGCGGCTCTCCGACCGGTCGCGAAGGCGGTACCTGGGTCGGTCGCGATGGCGGTACCTGGGCCGGTCGCGGAGGCGGTTGGGCGAAGGACACCGCGTGAGACTAACTGAGTGAGTGACTCACTCACAACGGAAATTCGAAGGCTTTGCCGCCCTTTGGTGAAGCGGCCGCACGTGTGCACGCCGGCTGGATGAGGACACCCTCTCGCTGGGCCGCGCTGGATGAGGATGCCCCTTCTCGTGGGACGCGTCGGATCGCAGTCATGTGCTTGCCGCCGGTCGCGCGGCCCCGGTAGTCTGCGCCGCACCGCAGTGTAGGACTCCTTTCGATAATGTCGAACGGCCACGGGGCGTTCGATCATGGGGTACGTCGGTGTTGTCCACTCGGCGGCGCGGTCCGCGTCTCGCACGACGGGTCGGTCGGGCGGCTGGGGGCGTCCGACCGGCCGTGCCGAGCGACTGTCGGTCCAGGCCTGAAATAGGAGCAAAGGAGCTGTGGCCCGTGCCGCCCGACACGTCTGCGACGGTCACCGGCGAGATTGCGATGGCGCTGCGGCGTACGTCCATCCAGGCCATCGACCGAAGCGTCGCAATGCTCGACGGCATCGCCCAGGCGGGCCCCGGCGGCATCGCGCTCAAGACGCTCAGCGGCACCCTCGGGCTGCACGCGTCCACGGCCCGGACCCTGCTCGCCTCCCTCGTCACCCACGGACTGCTCCGCCAGGACGAAGGCACCCGGCACTACTTCCTCGGCCCGCGGTTCTTCGAGCTCAACCGGATCTACCTCGCCCAGACCGATCTCTCGTCCGCGGCGTCCCCGATCCTTCGCGACCTGTGGGAACGTACGAACGAGACGGTCCACCTGGCGACCCTCAAGGACACCCAGCGGGTCGACATCGCCGTCCTGGTGAGCCGGCAACTGCTCAACATCAACCCCACGACCGCCCAGTTCACCGACGAGGTGGCAGTACCGCTCTATCGCACGGCCGCGGGGAAGGTCCTCTTCGCCGGGCTCAGCGACGACAGCCGCGAGCGGATGCTCGTCACCGCGCCCTGGCAGGGCGACGGACGCTCGCCCCACACTCCCGAGGACCTGGCCGCTCTGGTCGCCGACGTACGCACCAAGGGGTACGCCATCAACGACGAGGAGGACGCCCCCGGCGTGTGCGGTGTCGCCGCGCCCGTCCGCGACCACACCGGTCGGACGGTCGCCGCGGTCTGCATCGGCTATCCCACCGTCCGCCACACCCCGGCACACGACGAGTCCCTGCGTACTGCGGTGATCCGGGCCGCGGACGAGCTTTCGGCGCTGCTCGGCGCACCCCACCAGCAGTCGGCGAAGGACGCCGGATGATGCGGGACTCCTACGACGTCATCGTCATCGGCGGCGGACCGGCGGGATGCCCGGCCGCGATCCACGCCGCCCGAGCCGGCGCGAGCACGCTGCTCGTCGAGAAGAACGGCGCCCTCGGCGGTACGACCACCGTCGCCGCGGTGGCGCTGCCCGGCCTGTTCCACGCCTGGGGCCGCCACATCATCGCTGGCGTCGGGTGGGACATGGTGCGGCGTTCGGTCGAGATCGACGGCCGGCAGCTTCCCGACTTCACCCAGTGGCAGCGCCCGCATTTCAAGCTGCAGGTTCCGGTGACCCCGGCGATCTACGCCGCGGTCATCGACGAGACCGTCGCCGGTGCAGGAGTCGAGTTGCTACTGCACACGATGGTCGGGGAGGTCACCTGGTGCGGTACGCACTGGGACGTCACGTTGTGCACCAAGGAGGGGTTGGTGCACTCGCGGGCGGCCCGCCTCGTCGACTGCACCGGCGACGCCGACGTCGTGGCCCTCGCCGGACTCCGGCGCCTGACCAACCCCGACCGCCAGCCGGGCACGCTGATCATCCGGCTTGGCGGTTACGAGCGGGATGACCTGGACTACCCTGCGCTGCAGCACGCGCACGACGAGGCGATTACGGACGGCGCCCTGCTCCCCGAGGACATGGCATCCAACACTGTCCAGAGGTTCCTCCGCAAACGCGGCGAGAACGCGATCCACGTCATCGGCGTAGGTGCGGGTACCAGCGAAGCCAAGACCGCCGCCGAGCTCGCCGGACGCCGCGCGATGATGCGGATCTTCACGTTCCTCAAACGCCAACCAGGCCTGGCCGAGCTGCGCATCGACGCGTGGGCGATCGAGACGGGCGTGCGGGAGACGTACACGATCGACGGGCTCGACCGGATCACCGAGGCCGACTACTCGTCCGGTAGGCGTTGGCCCGAGGCGGTGTCCTACAGCTTCTATCCGATCGACGTGCACCGCCCCGACGGTGACGGCATCGACATCCGGCCGCTGGCGTTCGGCACGTTCCCGACCATTCCGCGCGGTGCGATGATTCCGCGCGACCACGGCTACATCGCGGTCGCCGGCCGGCCGGTCTGCGGCGACCAGGAGGCGAACTCCGCCTACCGCGTCCAGGCCTCGTGCATGGGTATGGGGCAGGCCGCCGGGACGATGGCCGCGCTGGCTGCGCACCAGGGCGTACGCATGCAGGACGTTCCGATCGACACGATTCGCGACGGCCTGCGCCGGTCGGGCGCCATCGTGCCAGGAGATCCCGGCACGCCAGAGACCTCGCACGACACCATCACCGCGACCCACGCGTGAGTACGAAGGGGATATCCATGAACAGCTTCGACGCTGTAGTGGGCGCCCG
>JBOHED010000865.1:0-3164 GCA_050700915.1 Actinopolymorphaceae bacterium
GGCGAACACCTCGGGCTGGAACTCCAGGCGACGCCGGATGATGCCGGCGCAGTTGACCACCACGTCAAGGCGCTCTTGACGGGCAATCAGGTCCTCGAGCTCGCCGTCCTTCGCCAGGTCGATCTCCTCCACGGTGATGGCCGTCGACTCCGGCGGCGGAGTCTTGGTGGGGAGGCCGGCGGCGATGACGTGGGCGCCCAGGTCGCCGAAGTGTTCGGCGACCGCCGCCCCGATCCCGCCGGTACCGCCGACGACGAGGACATGTCGCTCAACCATCGGGAAGCTCGTTCGTTCGCGCGAGGGAGGCGTACCACACCGCGCTCGACTTCGGGGTCCGCGCCTGCGTCTCGTTGTCGAGGTAGACGAGGCCGAACCGCTTGCTGAACCCCCATGACCACTCGAAGTTGTCGGTGAGGGTCCACACGAAGTACCCGCGCAGGTCGACCCCCTCGGCGATCGCCTGCGCGCCGGCCCGAAGGTGCGCGTCGATGTAGGCGATCCGGTCGGGATCGTCCACGCGGCCGTCCGCGCCGATCGTGTCGCAGGCCGCCATGCCGTTCTCGGGGACGTAGATCGGCAACCCCGGATAGTCGTCGTGCAGTCTGACCAGCAGCCGCCGCAGCCCGTCGGGCTCGACCTCCCACCCCATGTCCGTCACCGGGAAGCCCTGCGGCACGGACTCCACGTCGTCGCAGCCGATCCACGCCCTGCCGCTGGTGGGCTGGGCGGCACCACCGCGGACGTAGTTCGGGTTGTAGTAGTTGACCCCGAGGAAGTCCACCGGCGCGGCGATGGCCTGCTCGTCGCCGGACTGGATGTGGCCGGTGTCGGTGATCTTCGCTACGTCGTCGAGGACATCGGCGGGATAGCTTCCGCGCAGCACCGGGTCGAGGAAGAACCGGTTGTTGATCCCGTCGACCCTACGTGCGGCGTCGGTGTCCGCCGGGCTGTCGCCGACCGGTGTGACCGGCCAGAGATTCAGGGTGATCCCGATCCGCTGGTCCGCCGCTCCGGCCGCCCTCATACCCGTAACCGCGAGGCCATGCCCGAGCAGCAGGTGGTGCGCGGCGTGCAGGGCCTTGCGTTCGTCACGGATCCCGGGTGCGTGCTGGCCGTTGCCGTAACCGAGGAACGCCGAGCACCACGGCTCGTTGAGTGTCGTCCAGCTCGCGACGCGGTCCTTCAGCCGTTCGTACGTCGCGACCGCGTAGTCGGCGAAACGGTACGCCGTGTCGCGCGACGGCCAGCCGCCCTTGCCCTCCAACGCCTGCGGGAGATCCCAGTGGTAGAGGGTCACCCAGGGCTGGATCCCCTCCTCCAGCACAGCTTCGACGAGGCGTGCGTAGAAGTCGATCCCCGGCTGGTTGAGCGGTCCCGCGCCCGTCGGCTGGATCCGGGGCCACGCCAGCGAGAAACGGTAGTGCGTCACGCCCATGTCCGCCATCAGCGCGATGTCCTCGGCGTAGCGGTGGTAGTGGTCGCAGGCGACGTCACCGTTGCGGCCGTCCGCGATGCGTCCAGGCGTGTGCGTGAAGGTGTCCCAGATCGACGGCGCCCGGCCGTCCTCGGCGACAGCTCCCTCGATCTGGTAGCTCGCGGTGGCGACACCCCACGCGAACCCGTCCGGCAGTTTCGGCACTGTCATCCCCTCCCTGGAGCAGGCGTACCCGGATCTGGTGCGTTCGACAGCAAGGTGTGGAGTTCCTGCCACAGCTCGTCCGGGACCGGCCAGTTGGCCCAGGCGACCGTCTGGTTGACCCGCTCTGGCTGGGAGACGCCGACCACCGTGGACGCGATCCGCGGCTCGCGCAGGGAGAACTGCAGCGCAGCGGCGCCGAGCGGGACGTCATGGGCCGTGCAGCGTCCCTGCATTGCCCGGATCCGCCCCAGGATCGCGTTGTCCGCCTCACGATAGGCGTACTTCGCGACGGCCTCAGGGCCCTTGGCCAGGATGCCGCCGCCGAACGGCGCCGCATTGACCACCGCGACGCCCGCGGCCGCCGCCTGGTCGAGCAACGGTCCGGCGGACTGGTCGACCAACGTGTAGCGGTTGTGGGTGAGGACGACCTCGAACAGGCCGGTCGCGACGAAGCGGCTCAGCAGGTCGACAGGCCCGCCGGCTACCCCCAGGTGTGCGGCGACGCCCGCCTTCCGCAGCTCGACCAGTGCCTCGACCGGGCCGTCCGGCGCCATCGCGGCGTCGTAGCCGATCACCTCCGGGTCGTGGAGGTAGAGCAGCTGGAAGCGGTCGATGCCGAGGCGTTGGCGGCTCTGCTCCGCGGAGCGGCGCACCTGTGCACCGGAGTAGTCCTTGGTCTCGGGGTCCGGGTCGACCTTCGTCGCGAGGACGTACCCGTCCGGGAGGCCGCCGTGCGCCCGGAGGGCGGCACCCACCCGGCGCTCGCTCTCGCCGTCGGAGTAGCCCGCTGACGTGTCGAGGAAGTTGACCGGGCTGTCCAGGGCGCGACGGACGGTCGCGACTCCCTGGTCGGCGGTCACGTCGTAGCCGAAGATCCGGTCCATCCCGCCCAGCACACCGCAGCCGAGGCAGACAGGGGTGACCTCGAGGCCGGTGGAGCCGAGCGGTCGGAGTGGTAACGCGCTCATGCCGTTCCCCTTTCGCATGACCGCTGCGGTGCCTCACTCCGGCACATCTCGTCCCTCGGCGTACCTCCGCGGTGGCTCCTCACGCTCATGCCGTGCCGTTTTCGCATGACCGCTGCGGTGCCTCACTCCGGCACACCTCGTACCTCGGCGTACCTCCGCGGGGGCTCCTCGCGCTCATGCGACCCTCTCGATCGGTACGTCACCAGGTCCGACAACTGACCCAGCTCCGGATCCGGCGTGTGCTTCTACGCCGACCCGGCGGATACCCAGCCGATCGTCGGCCCATGCGTCACCCTCGCGTGGGTGGGTGGCAACGCCGTAGGTGAAGACCTCGAGCGTCCCGGCACCGGCGCGCAGGTTGGTGATGAGGAACCCGCGCTCGTCCTCGGGCCGAACCAGCTGGCCGACGACCCCGAAGCCGAGCTGGTCGCGGTAGACGTCGAGCGCCTCGTCGAGATCGGGCACGGTCACGGCCACGTGGTCGAAACGGGGGGTGCCGTCCCAGTCCTCGTAGGCCGTGACCTCTTCCGCCGCGAGTCCTTCCGACCAGACGTTGT
>JBOHED010000866.1:0-5933 GCA_050700915.1 Actinopolymorphaceae bacterium
GCATGCTGTTGTTGCCGCCGGAGGAGTTGGTCATCATGAACGCCATGACGGCGCCGCCGCCGAGCATCGGCAGGATGCCGAACATCTTCTGCATGGCGCCGCCGGGTGTGACCTCCGGCAGCTCCGGAGGCGCCTCGAAGAGCACCTCGCCCTTGGGCATCGCCGGCGGCGGCTTGCGCCCGGTGCGACGGTGGAGCACTGTGCTCATTGCGCGACCTCGCTTCGGCCCTATCGCCAGATCTGTCAGGTTGTCAGGCACGCCCTGACGTGCCTGTGAGGTTCGCTCGGAATGGGCGGTCGCCCGACCGGACTGGCCGGCGTCCCCGCTCCGCACCACCTCTTGGAGAATGCTAACGATGCACCAGACGTGCCCGCTTCACCCCGATGTGGGTAATCTCGCGGTTCGTCTGTTCCAGAGTGCTCGACACGGGTGAGGAGATCAACAGTGGAGGCGAACAGCGGCGTCGAACTCTGCCGGGTCACCGTCGTCGCACCACGCACGCGGATGGACCTCGCGCTGCCGACGGACACCCCGCTCTCCGACCTGCTCCCGACCTTGCTCAAGTACGCAGGCGAGAACCCGGACGATCCGGCGTTCCTTCGCGGCGGATGGGTTCTGCAGCGGCTCGGCGACTCGGTGTTCGACCCGTCCCTGCGCCTGTCCGGTCTCGGTATCCGAGACGGCGACGTGCTCCACCTGCGCCACCGCGAGACGTCCATCCCCGAGTTCGCGTTCGACGACGTGGCCGACGCCATCGCCGTGGCCACCCGCGAACGACGGGCCGCATGGCAGACGACCGACGCCCGGTCGTCCGCACTCGCCGTCGCCGCCGCGTTCTTCCTCCTGGGCGCACTGGTCGTGCTGCAGAGCGGGCCGCCGTGGGTCCTTCCCAGCATCGTGACCCTGGTCGCCTCGGTCGTCATGGTGGGCACGGGCACCGCGATGTCCCGGGCGTTCGGACAGGCGACGGTCGGCGCCCTGATCGGAGCGTTCGGCGTGGGTTACGCCAGCGTGGGCGGCTTCGTCGCACTCGGCGGGAGTCTCAAGCTCGACGCCTTCGGGGCGGCACAGATGCTGCTCGCCTCGGGCCTGGTGCTCCTCATGTCCACCATCGCCGCGATCGGGATCGTTGCCAGCTGGGACAGCTTCTTCGGGGCCGCCACGGTGGCTCTCGTCGGCGTACTGACCAGCGCCGCGGTCCTCGTCTCCGACGCCGCCGCCGTCCCCGCCGCCGGCATCGCCGTGACGGTCGCGCTCGGCGCTGTCCCGTTCCTGCCCACCCTGTGTGCCCGGCTGGCGCACCTGCCCCTTCCCCAACTCCCGACGAGCGCGGAGGAACTCCGGCGGCAGACCGACATCCTGCCCGGGCCGACCGTCCTCCAGCAGGCCATCACGGCCGACCGCCTCGTCGCCGCCATGGTCGCGGCGTCCACGTTCATCTGCGTCGCGGGAGGCGTCTTCCTCAGCCAGGCCGAAGGGGTCTTCGGTCCCGCACTCACCGGCGTGGCCGGCCTCGCGATGTTCCTGAGGTCGCGACACTTCCGGGGACGTACGCACCGCCGCTGGCTCCTCGTCGGCGGGGTCCTGTGCGCGGCACTGGTGGCGTTCCGGCTGGCCTCGGACGGCGACGCCCTGCTGGTGCTGCTCGCCGGCGGCCTGCCCGGCCTGCTGCTGGCCGGCGGGCTCGGCGCATGGGCGGTGAGCGTTCCCGGGCGGCGGCTGTCGCCGTACTGGGCCCGCGCCGCCGACCTGTTCGAAGTCTTCGTCCTGCTGTCGGTCGTTCCGCTGGCGATGGGTGCAGTCGGTGTCTACAGCGGCATCCTCAGCCTCTTCGGCTGAGGACGCCCGAGGGTCGGCGGGCCAGCGAGGCAACGGGCGGCGGGGCGGGAGGCTCAGGACGCTCAGGACACGAAGAGTCGCTGCTCCATGGTGCTGAGGCTCAACTGGCCGAACGAGAGCTGACCCGCCGCGGCCACCGCCACCACACCGGGCGGCATCTGGGTGAGCCAGCTCGCCCGGTCCTTGGCGAGGCCGAACCCTCGCCTGGCCAGCTCGGCCGCCGCGGGTTCGAGCCGCTGGCTGATCAGCAGGTCGTACGACCGCAGCCGCGCCTCGTCCGAAACCTCGATGCTGGCCTGTACGGAGACGAACGTCTGCCAGTCGCCCTGCTCCCAGCGCGGCAACGCCTGGTGGTCACGGGTCGCGTCGACGACCAGCGACGGGCGGGCGAGACTCCCCGTCGCCGTCACCCGGGCACCGGTCGGGAGGACCGTCAGCCAGGACGGTCCGCGCGGCACCGCGGACACCAGCCGCCCCCAGGCCGCCACCGCGTCGGTGACGACGGTGACGTGCGCGCCGACCGCGAGGGCGCGGTAGGCGATCAGCTGGGCCAGCTGGCCGACGGAGACGACGCAGATGCGGACGGGATCGCTGCGGAACAGGCGTACGACGAGAGACCCGGCGTTGCCCGACCCGAGCACCAGGCCCGCCGGCGGAAGGGTGAGGTTGAGGTCGCCGAGCCCGTCGATGGTCGTCTCGTGCGCCTGCACCGAAGGCGTGAGGGTCACCGGGCACCGCCTCCCAGCGGGATGGTCGCGAGAACTCCTGGCACCTGTTCGCCGTCGAGTCGTACGACGGAGATCTTCGACTGGCCGGCCGCCCTCGACAGCTGCCGGAACGCGGTCCGCGCGGCCTTCGCGTCAGGGGCACACACCCGGACGAACGACGAGCAGCGGACCGTCTGGTCCGACGGCCAGGTGAACGACAGCGAAGCGGTCGCCGAGAGCACCGGCAGCCCCGCCATGGCGGCCAGGACCCTCGACAGGGTAGGCGGCCCGGACCGTGGCCAGTGCCGCAGCCAACCCGTCACGTGGGACACGCCGTCACAGGTCCAGCCGCGCCAGCTCTCCTTCGTACGCCGGTTGCGGCGAGCACTCGGTACATGGTGCGGGTCGACGCTCATCGACAGTGTGAGGACCTCGCGCAGCTCACTCTCCTCCAACGGCC
Source organism: Actinopolymorphaceae bacterium (assembly GCA_050700915.1). Lineage (GTDB taxonomy): Bacteria > Actinomycetota > Actinomycetes > Propionibacteriales > Actinopolymorphaceae > Thermasporomyces. Next base: position 3,008 of record JBOHED010000866.1, read on the forward strand.
GGCACGGCAGCCCGGACGACGAGAGCACCTTGGTCGCCCAACCGACACTGGCCCGCAGGGCACGGCGTACGGCGTCGTGGTCGGTGCCGTCCAGGGTCGCGGAGGTTCCACCGGAGGCCGGTTCCAGGCGCAGCGCCACCCACCACGTCATCACCGACGGGGTGTCACCGGTGCTGATCTCGGCATAGGAAGCTCCGAGCTGGGCGCCGTAGGGCCCGAGCGTCGGCGCGGGCGCCGGCAGCGTACGGATGACGAGCTGTGCCGACGCCAGCCGGATCCCCTCGGCCTCACCGAGGTTGGCGAGGGCGCGGAGCGGGATGTTGACCGGATCGGCGGAGGCGATGAGGTCCTCCCGGTCCGGACCGAGCAGGACGACGTAGCCGGAGCCGTCGTGGGCGACTCCCACCGAGCGGCCACCACGCCGGCCGGCGACCGACGCGAGCTCGAACCTGGGCAGCCACTCGCGCAGCGGGGCCATCGCGGGATCGCTCGGCGGCCCCGCCTCGGCCCGGAAGTTCCGCCCCCGGTAGGCCATCCAGACCCGCAGCCACCGCCACAGCGGCCGACCGTTCCACCACAGGACGGTGAACACGGCGACCACCAGCGGGACGACCGCGCCGGCGATCACCCAGGGCCCGCCAGCGGCGAACGCGGTCAACCCGACGCCGATGGCGACCTGCCAGGCGATGACCGGTGCGAGAGGCAGCGGACCGATGTGCCGTCCAGGGTAGGTCCGCCTCATGTGGACGCCCGAACGCTGTGGTGGCCGCTTGGAACCCCGTGGCGGCGCGGCGGCCGACTTCCTCTGCCCGGTTGTGGGCTGTTCACGCACGGCGGACACGTGGCCCTCCTCCCGTCGACCTCCCCGCTGTCCGGGCGGCGCCCCGCGCGGTGGCGTGGCACACCCTGGCGGGTGTCGTGGTCATCGTCCCCGGCGGCCGGCGGCGCTCGCTGCGCCCGGCACCGGCTCGCCGGCATATCGTAGTGTCGCTCTCGCACCCCACGGAAACGCTCCCCGGATGCTCCGCCACCCACTCCGGGTTCCCGGGGGGCACGGCAGTCCGCCAGTCAGCGACACCGGCGCCGGCACCGGCAGCAGTGGCCATGCACCTGCCGATGGCGGCATCATCGCTCCAGATCGCGATCACGAGGGACCACGATGCAGACCCGACGGGACCAACTGCAGGCGTATCGCTACCTTCTTCGCCGAGTCCTGGCCGCCATGCTCGGCAGCGAGCCGGAAGCGCTCGAGCAACCGATGCGCCGCGTCTCGACATCGACGTTCGCCGGCATCATGGTCGGCGTACTGGCCTGTGCGGGTGTGGCTCTGTACGGCTGGCTCGCCGACACCAGCTCCGACAAGTGGAAGAACGCTGGCGACGCGCTCATCGTCGACAAGGACACCAACAGCATCTACCTCTACCTCCCGAAGGACGAGGTCGCCTCGGGCGGCCAGCAGAACGGCCAGCAGGCGGGACCGCAGGTGCCGGATCCGGCCAATCCGACCGGCGAGGTCGACGAGAAGAACCTGGTGCTGGTCGAGGTGCTCAACCACACCTCCGCGCGCCTCATCCTGCAGACGGAGCCCACCGTGGTCCGGGTGGGGAGCAAGTCGCTCGACGGCATCGCCCGCGGCCCGCGGATCGGGATCCCGCTTGCGCCCAACGCCGTTCCTCGCAAGGAGAACGTCAAGTCGACCCCGCTCACGACGTGTTCCACCGCGCGGAACGTCGATGGCGCGACGAAGCTGCGGGTCGAGATGCTGATCGGCGCGTCGGAGGCCGAACTCGGCGCCAGCCCGACCGGCAGCCAGGCCCTGGTCGTACGTTCGCCCGACGGATCGCTGTACCTCGTCTACCGCGGCAAGCGGCTGGCCACCGACGACGATGCCCTCCGGAGCCTGGAACTCAGTTCGGCCGACGCCCTCACCGTGGGCGCGGCATGGCTCGACGCGATCCCCGCCGGCAAACCGCTGGCGGCTCCCGTCGTACCTCTCCGCGGCGACCCGAGCGACGTCCTCGTCAACGGTGAGGCCACCACGATCGGCCAGGTCTTCCACACGCCCAGCCCCGACGGCTACTACGTGATGCTCCAGGACGGCCTGTCCGAGATCACCGAGGTGCAGAAGTCCCTGCTCTTCGGCGAGGGTGTCGCGGAGGTCGACGGCGTTGACCAGAGCGAACCCACCGAGGTGGACATCGGTGAGGTCAACGACACGGATTCGGAGACCACGCCGAGCATGGCCGTCCCCGACCTTCCGCCGACAACTCCGCAGGTCGTCGACGTGGGTACGGCGACGGACGAACCGGTGTGCCTGTGGTTCGGCGGATCGCAGGACGGTCTGCACATCACGACGGGCGGCGAACTTCCCGCGGACGCAGTGGGCGGGAACGGCGAAGGATCCAACGGTGCCGCGGTCGACCGGGTCATCGTCCCACCAGGCCGGGTGGCGATCGTCGGCCTTCAGCCCGGACCTGACGTCGATCCGGAGAGCTTCTACCTCATCACCGACGCGGGGGTGAAGTTCCCGGTGCCCGACCAGGGGTCGCTGAATGCGCTGGGCTACGACGGGATCGAGCCGGAGAAGGTGCCCTCGTCACTGCTCCGGCTCGTCCCGGAAGGTCCGGCCCTGTCGCGGGACGCCGCGTTCCAGGTGGCGTCATTCGACTCGTCGGCCAACGGTGACGACGCCGGTGCCGCGGGTGGCACGAACGGCGCGGATGGCTGACAGCCAAAGTTGAGAAAGCCGCATGATCTTCGTCGGAGTTATCCACAACCTTGAGGTGCGGGCTGACGCGCAGACCTCGTTTCGCGTTAGCGTTGTCCAGCGTTGGGTGCCAAACCGCGCAACGACCTCCAACCGTGGAGTTCCGCACGGGGGGATGAGGGTCGGCGGAACCCCGGCACCCCATTGGCAGTGACGCGA
>JBOHED010000867.1:0-3392 GCA_050700915.1 Actinopolymorphaceae bacterium
TGGATGCGCACCTAGCGCTGAACGCACTCTACTGCCGCCATTCGATGACCGGCAACCATCGCCCCGGCAGGGCGGTGGTTGCCCATGATCATGGCTGGTCGTCGCCGTCGCGCTCACGATGGACGCGCTCACGCTGCCCGGATGCCGCCGACCGGTAGGCCGCGTCGAGGAAGGCGGCCGTCGCCGCCGCCGGCCGGCCCGGCGACCGGTTCGGGGCGCGTCCGGCCACCAGGTCGGCGAAGCCGCGGGCCGGGGCATGGGTGGGGTAGGTCGGCTCGCCCTCCGGATGGGTGCTGGCGGCCTGCGAGCCGTCGCCCCGGTACAGAACGGCGGACGCGGCCTGGAGGTCCTGCTCGACCGCCCCCTGCGTGCCGTAGTAGCGGATCCGCTGGTGCGGTGGTTGACCACCGACGGCCGTGCCGGTCGAGGTGACGGTTCCAGTGCCGCCGCCGGCGAACCGGTACGCCACCACGTCGACGACATCGACCGCGAGCCCGCGTTGGTCCATGTAGCAGGAAACCTCCTCGGCCTCGCGCCCGGTCGCCCACATCACCATTCCCATCAGGTGCGTCACCTGGGTGTGCCCCTGCCCGCCGCCGGACTGTGCCGGATCGGCGTACGTCATGGGGTGCGGCCGCGCGGGCTCGGCCGGATCCGTCCCTCCGGCGAAGAGTCCCGCGGTGCCCGAAGCGAACTCCGCGGCCACGCACACGAGGTCGCCGATCTCCTCCCGCACCGCCTGCCGGACGAACTCAGCCGTCGGCGTGTACTGGTAGGTGTACCCGACGACGAGCTGCCGGCCGGCCGTCTCGGCCAGCCCCACCAGCTCCCACGCATCGGCGGCCAGGGTGGTGAGCGGCTTCTCCACGAAGGTGTCGACGCCGGCCGCGAGCGAGGCCGCGGCGAGGGCATGGTGGGTCGTGTGCGGGGTCGCGATCATGACCCCGTCCGGTCGCTGCTCCGCCAGCAGCGTGTCGAGATCGGCGTACGCATGCGGGACGCCGAACTCGTCCGCGACCGCCCGAGCACGATCAAGCCGTGCGTCGCAGACGGCCACCAGGTCGGCGCCGTCGTAGGCGACGAGCGAGGGCACATGCGCGGTGGTGGCCCACCATCCCGTGCCGACCACGGCCAGGCGCGGGTTGCTCACCGCTCCGCCGCCACGATCCGGTTGCGCAGCACCCCGATCCGGTCGACCTCGAGCTCCACGACGTCGCCGACCGCGAGGGTCCGGTCCTGCTCGGCGCCGCTGCCGCCGGCCACGGTGCCGGAACCGAAGACTTCGCCCGCCCGAATCCGTTCGCCGCGGGACGCGTGCGCGATCATCTGCTCGAACCGCCAGTGCATGTCGGAGGTACTGGTCTGCGTCCAGACCTCGCCGTTGACCCGCGAGGTGAGGGCGAGTGCGTACGGATCGGGGATCTCGTCGGCGGTCACCAGACAGGGACCCAGGACGTGACCGCGCAGGAAGTCCTTGCCCTTGGCCGGACCGAGACCGACCGCCATCTCCTGTGCCTGGATGGCGCGTGCGGAGAAGTCGTCGTAGATCGTCCAGCCGAAGACGTGCTCGAGTGCCTTCTCCGCGGCGATGTCGACTCCGCCCGGGCCGATGACCGCCGCGATCTCGAACTCCAGGTCGAGCGCGTCGGCGTACGACGGGATCGGGATGTCGTCATCGTGCGCGCCGACGGCGGACGGATTTCCCTTGTAATAAACGGGAAGCTCGTACCACTGCGGTGGGATCTCGCGGCCGAGTCGTGGATAGATGTTGCGCAGGTGCTGCTCGAAACCCATGAAGTCCCGCAGCAACGGTGGCTCGGGCACGGCCGGCAGCCGGGCGATGTCGGCAACGTCGTAGCGCACCTGGGCACCGGTCGGGTCAGTCGTCCATCCTGCCGTCACCGAAGCGGTGAGCGCCTCGCGGGCGGTGTCCTGTGTCCGTTCGCCACCTTCGATGTACGCCGTGACGCCGGACGGGACCAGCGCCCTGGCGATCCGGTCGGCCGCCTCGCGGGTCGCGGACCGGGACGCCAACAGGCAGCGGGTCGCCGCGGTGAGGTCGACCAACGTCCCGGTGTCGGCGTCCCCCTCGACCAGTGCGCCGAGGTGCTGCGTACAACCGGCCCGTCCGGCGACGGCGAACGGGACGAGTCTCATGCGACGACCTGGGTGTAGACCTCGCGTTCCCGCTTGTCCAGCAGCGGGACGATCTCGCCCTCGACGATCTCGGCGAAGTGCGGAGTCTCGCGGTGGGCGACGAGCGCGGCCTCGTCGGCGTACACCTCGTAGAGGCAGAAGAGGTTCTCGACCTCGGTGGACCGGTTCGCCTGGTAGAGCAGGCATCCCGGCTCGTCCGCCTTGACCCGTGCGGCCATCCGGGTCAGCGCCTCCTGGACGACGGCCTCCTGGCCGGGGCGGACGTGGTACCTCGCGATCAGCGTGACGGGCATGGCTTGACGTTCCTTCCGTTGTGGTGGCGGGACGGGCACGTCTCCACCGGGTCGATGGGCATCGTGCCTCACTCCGGCGGATAGACGAAGTCGGCCTCGATCCGTACCTTCGGCGCGGAGATCAGCTCGACGACCGGGCCGTTGCCGCCGGGTGGGGCGAAGTAGGCGAAGGCGCCGTCGCCTTCCGCACCGAACCCCCGGGCGCTCTGCAGCGGCGTGAAACCCTGCGCGAGGTGCGCCGCCACCTCCGCAGGGTGATCGTCGACGTAGCGCCCGAGGTGCTGCAGACCCTCACCGTGGCGCTCCAGGTGGTCGGCGAAGATGCTCGGACCCGACAGCGGCTGGACGAGCTCGAACTGCATCTCACCCGACCACGCCAGCGCGTGCCGCAGCGAGAACTCCACCGACTCGCCGTGGTAAACGCAGTCGCGCAGCCGCGGCGGCGCCAGGGTGTACGCCGTCCAAGGGCCGACGCCGAGCTTCTCCGACCAGTGGCGTACGGCCGCGTCGAGGTCACTCACGACCAGGGCAACCTGCCGGAATGGCGCGTTCATACCGACCTCACCTCTGCGGGTCAGTGTCACCCATTGTCGACCACACCCGGCACCGCGGGGACCAGGCGTACGGCCGGATCCCACGCTAGCCCGAAGCCCGGCCGGCCGCCGACCGCCAACAGGCCCTGGTCAGGAACGTCCTCGCCGGTGAACAACGGGGCGTGCTGCGGAGCGACCGATGTGCCGTCGGTCGAGAGCACGGGGAACTCGGCGAGGTCGCCGCCGGGCTGGGTGACCACGAAGTGGTAGTTCGGCATCCCGCACGTGTGCGGGATGACCTTGACGCCGTAGACCCGCGCCACGTCGGCGATCCGGAGCACCTCGGTCATGCCACCGCACCAGCCGAGGTCGGGCTGGATGACGTCCACACCAGCCTCACAGAGCAGCT
>JBOHED010000868.1:0-1884 GCA_050700915.1 Actinopolymorphaceae bacterium
GGCGTACTCCTTGCGTTCGGTCAGGGCGCGTTCGTACGCCTCGGGCGCAATCCGCTGGCCCTCTCGGATCGCGGTGGCCGACTGCTCGCGGTAGCGGTCTTCGTACGTCGCGAACCACGACTCGTGGGTCCGCGCGAGCTCGACCAGGTTGATCAGATTGTTCCGCTGGACGACGTCGGCGATGTCGGCGAGCGCGGGGATCGGGCGTACGGCGTAACCAGCTTCCCTGAGGCGTTCGACCTGACGTGCGTACGCCTGGAGGGCGTCAGCGGTGGCCAACTCGAGGTAGGGCCCGTCCGGGATTCCGAGCACGGGGTGCCGGTCAGGTCCTTGGTCTGTGTGCCCCTGCCAGCCGTCGCACACGACCGCCGCCGCGGCCGTCGCCGTCGTCACGTCGTGGCTGAGCAGGCCCACCGTGTCGAAGGACGGTGCATTCGCGAGGACGCCGTCGGTGGGGATGCGACCGTAGGTGGGCTTGAATCCGACCGTCCCGCAGTACGCCGCCGGCCTGATCACCGACCCCACCGTCTGCGTACCAATCGCTAGGGTGACCAGTCCCGCCGCCACCGCGGCCGCCGAACCGCTGCTCGAACCGCCGGGCGTGTGGCCGGGATGGTGCGGGTTGCCGGTCGGCCCGGGTGCCATGAACGCGAACTCCGCCGTCACCGTCTTGCCCACCACCAGCGCGCCGGCGGCACGCAGCCGGGCCACCACGGGCGCATCCGCAGGTGCCGCGCTGCCGGGCGGTCCCGCTGGTTCGGGAACTCTCCCGTCGCGAGCGGCGATCGCCTCGACCGGCAACTCGGAACCAGCCCGAGTCGGTAGTCCGTCGACGTCGACGATGTCCTTCACGCCCAGGGGTACGCCGAAGAGCGGCGGGCGGTCCTGGGGATCGGGCCACCGGCGTAGGCAGTCACGGGCTTCGATCCGTAGCCGCTGCCGGCGGTCGGGCTCGCCGACGAACGACTGGAGATCGGCGTCGACGGACTCGATGCGGGTGCAGATCTCGTCGGCGAAGGTCACCAGGTCGAGGTCCCCTCGTCGTACGGCGGCGACCTGGTCGACCAGGTGATGCACGTCGGCGTCGTTCTCGAGCATGCCGTCCACGGTGCCACACCCGTCTCGCCGGGACCCACCACGTGATCGTGAAGTGTCACCGGGCACGCAGGAGGAAGGCGTCGACTTCCGGCGCGGTACGAATAACCATGCGGAGTTGTCCCCGGCTCTCTATAGGATGTTCGGCGGTCTTACCAACACGGTGAACCGCAAGGTCGGCTCCGATCGGGAGCCAGACCTCGAGTGGCGTCGGGTGGGGAGTGTGCACGGCATGGTGAAGGCGTCACTGATCACACGTCGCCTTCCACAGCGCCGAATTCTCACCGACGACGTCTACGAAACCGTCAAAGCTCTGGTGATGGACCACGCCCTCGCCCCCGGTACGCACCTCAACATCGACGCGCTCGCCCGTGATCTCGAGGTCTCGCAGACACCCGTCCGGGAGGCACTGGCCCGGCTCGAGGCCGACGGACTCACTGTCAAGCAGCCCTTGCGCGGTTACACGGTCGCACCACTTCTCGACAAGGACCAGTTCGAGCACCTCTTCGGGCTCCGGTTCCTCCTCGAACCATGGGCTGCCGGCGAGGCCGCCAGCCGCGCGACACCGCAGGACCACGCCGCGCTCGAGGCGACGTTCGCCCTGGTGACCGACGTGCCAGCCGAGGGAAGCTACGACGCCTACCGCGCCCTCACCGCCCATGACGAACGCTTCCACGCGCTGATCCACGAACTCTCGGGCAACACCCTCCTCGCGCCGACGTTCCAGCGGCTGCACCCGCACCTGCACATCTTCCGGCTCTACTACGGCAGCGACATCGGAGCCCAGGC
>JBOHED010000869.1:0-6047 GCA_050700915.1 Actinopolymorphaceae bacterium
GTGAACTACCGCCCGCCGGCCGGGCCGCTCCCGTGGCAGCAGGGCGGAACAGGTCGCTTCAACCGCCCCAACCAACCCCGGATGGTCGACTGAACGGGCGCGATCGTAGCCTCGGGCGCGAGCGTAGGAGATCACGCTCTCGCATCGTGGAGGCGGTTTGTGCGGGTAGGTCCGGGTCGTCGCCGGCTACGCCTTGCCCTCGTCGGCGTGGCGCTGTGCGGACTTCTCGGTGCTGGTGGACCGCAGCTGCTGAGTCCGGACGGGGTTCACCTCGCCGACCCGTCGGGCCGGGTTGGGCGTACGCCGGAGCCGAGGGAGACCTCAGATGCCGGCGCCGGCACTGGTAGCGCCACAGCTGACGGCGAGCTTCGGGTCATGCCCCGCCCACAGCACATCAGGGTCCGCGACGCCCACCTGCGGGTACCGTCCGACGTTTTCGTACGGGCCGGTCCGGACGTGGATCTGGCCAGCCGTCGCCTGTTGGCGCGGGTGCTCGAGGCGGCCGGGGTGGCACGGGTGAACGTCGAACCACTCGGGCGTCCGCCGGTCCGCGCCGCAGGCAAGGCGTCGTTGACAGTGACCATCGGGACGGTCGGGGACCCGCGCATTGTCTCGGCGCTGCGGAGAACAGGTGCGCGGGCGCCGGCCGATCTCCCCGCCGAGGGCTATGTGCTGTCCAGCCGCGTCTCGCGCAGCGGTCGCGGTGGCAGGGTTGTCCTCGCCGGTGTGGATCCGGATGGTACGTACTACGCGGTGCACACGCTGCGACAGCTCGCGGGGCGTGGAACGATCCCCGTCGCGTCCGTGGTCGACTACCCGTCGATGCGGCTGCGTGGCGCGATCGAGGGGTTCTACGGTAGCCCGTGGACCCACGCCGAACGCCTTGACCAGTTGGCGTTCTACGGGCGACTGAAGATGAACACCTACATCTACGCACCGAAGGACGACCCCTACCATCGGGGCCGGTGGCGTGATCCCTATCCGGCCGACAAGCTTGCCGAGCTTGGCGCACTCGTCGACCAGGCGACGAACCACCACGTCCGGTTCACGTTCGCGTTGTCGCCCGGCGTGTCGATCTGCTACAGCGACCCGGCGGACCTGCAGGCGCTGAAGGCGAAGCTGCGGGCTGTGTACGGCCTCGGCGTACGCACCTTCTCCATCCCGCTCGACGACATCGACTACACGACGTGGAACTGCGGACGCGACCAGGCCCGCTACGGCGCTCCGTCACCACGGGCCGCGGCACGGGCGCAGGTCGACCTGCTCAACGCCGTCCAGCAGGACTTTCTGGACTCCCAGGTCGGCGCTCGTCCGCTGCAGATGGTGCCGACAGAGTACGGAGATCTCGCTGAGACGCCTTACAAGGCGACGATCCGGCACGGTCTCGACCCCCGCGTGGAGGTGATGTGGACGGGTACGGCGGTCGTGCCTGCGCACATCCACATCGCCGAGGCACGCCGGGCGGCTGCCGTCTGGGGACGCAAGGTCTTCGTCTGGGACAACTACCCGGTGAACGACTACGATCGTTCGGTCGGCCGGTTGTTCCTCGCGCCCTACTCCAACCGCGAGCCAGGGCTGCATCGGCAGCTGGCCGGCATCGTCCTCAATCCGATGAACCAGGCGGCGGCGAGCAAGGTCGCCTTGACAGGCGGCGCCGACTTCAGCTGGCATGACAGGGGCTACGACGCGGCTGCTACGGCGCGCTTCGCGGCGGCCCAACTCGCCGGTGGCGACGAGGTTACGACCGAAGCCCTGTTGGCGTTCTTCGATGTCGAGCACCTGATTCCGACGTTCGGCAAGGAGTTGTGGCAGCCGCAGGCGCCAGAGTTGTCCCGTCGGCTGGCACGGTTCCGCGCCGCCTGGGCCCGTGCGGACAGGCAGGTTTCGCGATCCACCGACGCGAAGGCGCGGGCCAACGCGAAGGCGGCAAGAGAGGCGAAGGCGACAGCGATCCGGGAACTCCGTCCGTATGCCCAGCTGCTCGCCGAGGCGCCCGAGCGGATCAGAGCCGGGGTGACGGACCGGGCGTTCGTGGCGGACTGCGGACCCTGGCTCGATGCGCTCGACCTGTGGGGGGATGCGTTCGTGCGTACACTCGACGGCCTGCAAGCCAAGGGTGACGGTGAGCGGGAGCAGGCGAGGCGGGCGTTCGCGGCGGCGGAAGACCTTGCGGGCAAGGCGGAACGCGTCACCACGGTTCCGGGCGAGACGCGTCCACAGGGCGTCGTGCGGGTCGGTGACGGAGTGTTGGACGCCTTCCTCGCACAGGCGGCGTCGAAGTCGGGTCCGCGCCGCGCCTATGCCGCGTTCCGCCGCCGGCTGGCCCTCGGTCAGGAGCAGTGAGCGCCGCCGCTCAGGCGTCAGTGGGGTCGGCGGCTCCGTCCTCAGCGGCGACCGTGAGGGCGCCCGACGGGCACAGTGCGACAGCCTGCCGGGCGGTTTCCTCCTGTGCGGCAGGCGGTTCGGGCGCGAGCAGAATGACCCTGCCGTCGTCCTCGTCCTGGTCGAACACGTCGGGCTCGGTGAGCACGCACATTCCGGCGCTGACGCACCGCTCCCGATCGACGACGATTCTCACCCTCACACCTCCCGCGTCGGCACTGGACGATCTCGTCGACCTGGATTCTACGAACTACCAGGCCACCGGGAGACTGTGCACGCCGTAGATCGCCATGTCCGTGCGCATGCGTACCTCCTCGGTAGGGACGGCGAGACGCAGCGTCGGGAACCGCTGGAACAGCGCGGCATAACCGATGCGCATCTCGATCCGGGCGAGCTGCTGGCCCAGGCACTGGTGGATGCCGTGCCCGAAGGTGAGGTGTCCGTGCCCCGTGACCGGCCGCGTGACCTCGAAGGTGTCGGGATGGTCGAAGCGCTCGGGATCGCGATTGGCGGCGGGCAGTGAGATTGCCACGACCTCACCGGCCTCGACCAACTCTCCTCCGATCTCGACGTCTTCGAGGGCGGCGCGGGTCGGGCCGAAGTGCACGATCGTCAGATATCGGAGCAGCTCCTCGACCGCCGCGTCGATCAGTGTCGGATCGGTCCGAATCGCCGCCAGCTGGTCAGGGTGCTGAAGGAGTGTGTAGGTGCCGATCCCGAGCATGTTCGCGGTCGTCTCGTGCCCGGCGACGAGGAGGAGGAGGGCAATGTTGGTGATCTCCTCGTCGGTCAGGTCTCCGTCGGTGATCAGGCCGCTCAGCAGGTCGTCGGCGAGGCGGCGCCGCTTGCGTACGACCAGATCGCGCAGGAACGACTGCAGGGACACGAAGGCACCCATCGCCTCCTCCGGTGCCGCATCCAGACTCAGCAGGAGTCGGGTGTCGTGCTGGAAGCGTTCCCGCTCGCCGTAGGGCACGCCGAGCAGCTCACAGATCACCAGGGACGGGATCGGCAACGCGAACGACGGTACGAGGTCGGCGGGCGGTCCGGTTCGCTCCATGGCGTCGAGGTGCTGCTCGGTGATCTGGGCGATCCGGGGCTCCAGGCCCTTCATCCTGTGTACGGTGAACTGGCCGGTGAGGTGCCGGCGATAGCGGGTGTGGTCAGGCGGGTCCATGCCGATGAACGCACCAGGCTCAGCGGGTCGCCGATCGTCTCGAGCGAACGCCATCGGGATCGGGCTCCGCATCAGCTCCCGACGCCGGCTGAAGCGGCGGTCACCCAGCACGGAGCGGGCGAGGTCGTGGCTCGTCACCAGCCAGCCGGGGTGGCCGTCGGGAAACCTGAACCGGCTGATGGGTCGTTCCTCGCGCAGGGCGGCGAGCCCGTCAGGCGGGTCGAGCGGCCGACTGCGGGCGGTGGGCAACTCCGACACCACCGAGGCCCGGGATGTGGACTCCGCCATGGTGGGCTCCCTCCGTGCGGCGGTGGGGGTCCGCGGTCTCCGGTTGCGGTGTCCGTCTGTGGCCCCCGTCTCTCCAGCAAACACCAGCGTGAGGAATTTTACAATAGCTGTAAAATTCCGCTTGGTGTAATCTAGCGTCCGTGATCCAGGACCAGGGCCTCCGCGCACGCAAGAAGCAGCGCACCCGGCAGGCGCTGGTCGACACTGCGCTCCGGCTCTTCCAGGAGCGGGGGTACGAACAGACCACGGTGGCCGAGATCGCGGCGGCCGCCGACGTGTCGACGAAGACGTTCTTCAACGACTTCCCCAGCAAGGAAGAGGTCGTTTTCGCTGACTCGCGCCAGCGGATGGAGGTCGCGCTCCGGGTCGTCGCCGACCGGGCTCCGCACGAGCCTCTCGACGAGGTGCTGCTGCAGGTGATCGAACACGTCCTGACCCTGGTCGAGTCCAGCGAAGCCGACGTGGCGGCCGAGCTGCTTCCGGTCCGGGCGGACGTCCTGATGGCGGCGCCGGCCTTGCAGGCGAAGGCGCTGCACCTGATCTACGCCATTCAGCGGGAGTTGGCCCAGGCGCTCGCCGCGGCGTACCCGACCCGATTGGACGACATCACCGCGGCGGCGGTCGTCGGGTCGGTCGTGGGCGCTGCACAGGGTGCGGTGTTGGCGAGCATCGAACGGAGAGCTTCTCCTGAGGAGAGATTCGCGGCCGTACGCACGGCGGCCCGCATCGCGTTGCACGGCATCGACTCGCTCAGCTGAGCCTGCGGCGGAGTGCGTGCGGATGTGTTGCCGCAAGCGTCGGCGTCGGTGCTCCTGCGGATCGCAGGTTCGCTCCTGAATACTCGATCATGCCGCAACTATGTGCGGAGTCTGTTGTTGCGTATGGGGTTGCGGTTCTTGTCGATCCAGTCGGGCGGAACAAACTCTGGTATGCCGTCGTCGGCTATTCGGACGATCCATTCCCCTCGGTGGATCAACCGGTGATGAAACCCCCAGAGAAGCACACCGTTTCCGACGGTGGTGGGCCCACCTTGGAGCCACGCGATGACATGGTGGCCTTCGCACCAGGAGGGTGGTCGGTCGCAGCCGGGGAACGAACATCCGCGATCCCGTAGCTCTAATAGTCTTCGGGTTTTGCTGGTGAAGAGTCTGGTGCCGTCAGTCAACGTGTCTTCGCCGTTGATGGTGCCCCAGAAGGAGATTTTGGCGTCGCAGGCGAGGCGTTGGGCGGTGCGGGCGGAGATGGGGGTGCCGGTGCGCAGCAGGGTCGCGACACCGGTGCCGTTGATCAGGTTGGTGTCGGTGACGGTGATGACCAGGTGCGGCTTCTCACCCGCGTGCGACGGGGATTCGCCGGAGTTGAGGTAGCGGCGGAGGAGTTCGTGGAGTCCGTCGCCCATTCGTTGGCTGGCGGTCCGCATGTCGGGTCCGTCTGGGGTGGTGGGCCTTGGTTTGGCGAGTGGTTCGATGGCGGTGCGGAGGAGTTCGGTGGTTTCGGCGTCGAGTTCCCGCGGAGGAAACTGCCGGTGCCGTAGGGGTCGCCGTGGATCGAGAGTTCCCGTTGCCGGGCGTCTTTGGCTTCCTGGTCGGCGAGTTTCTTCGCCAGGATCTGTTCGGCGAGTTCGGGGTTGACGATCTCCAGGATGGTGGTACCGATGGTGGCGAGGTCTTTGGGGTGGAACACCCTCGCCCGGTCGAGCATGGCTTGTTCGACCTCGAACCGCAGATCCTGTCCCGCCTCGGAGGGTAGGTCACGGATCGTCTGGGCGATCACGTCGGCCTGCTCGACACTGATGTGACCGCCGTTCAACGCCGTCTGGGTCAGCAGCAGCGTGGTATCGAGGTCTCGGGCGAGTTTCACCCGCCGGCTGGCCTGGCCGGGACGCATCCGCAGCAGTCCGGAGACCCAGTTCGCGGTGGACGTGGCACCCGCGGTTCTGCCGAGGTCGCGCCGGTCGACCTCCCGGACCGCTGCCAGCGACGCCGCCTCGACCTGTGCGACCAGTCCCTGCAGATCGACCAGCAGGTCGACCAACTCGTCTGCGGGCATCGACCACAACACCGGCGGCAACTCCGCACCCAACCGATCACGCATCCGGGACACCAGCACCGGCAGCGGATGCCGACCCATCGACGAAGCCGTCGACGTGGCAGTCGACGTGGCGGGTGCCGTTGCCGTTTCCATGATCCCAACATAGACC
>JBOHED010000870.1:0-5551 GCA_050700915.1 Actinopolymorphaceae bacterium
CCCGGCGACGGTTGGACCACGGTCTCGGTGCGAGCGGCCGCGCTGAACCACCACGACCTGTGGTCGCTACGCGGGGTCGGCCTGGCGGAGAAGCAGCTGCCGATGATCCTCGGCACCGACGCCGCCGGCGTCGACGAGGACGGTAACGAGGTCGTCGCCCACGGCGTGATCAGCTCGCCGGAGTGGCGTGGCGACGAGACGCTGGACCCGCGCCGGTCGCTGCTGTCCGAGCGCCATCCTGGAACCCTCGCCGAGCGGGTCGCCGTGCCGCGCGCCAACCTGGTCCCCAAGCCTGCGTCGCTGAGCTTCGAGGAGGCGGCCTGCCTGCCGACGTCGTGGCTCACGGCGTACCGGATGCTCTTCGTCCAGTCCGGCCTCCGCCCGGGCGGCACGGTGCTGGTCCAGGGTGCTGGAGGCGGCGTCTCCACCGCCCTGATCGTGCTGGGCAAGGCGACCGGTCTGCGGGTGTGGGTGACGAGCCGCGACGAGGCGAAGCGGGCTCGGGCGGTCGAGCAGCTTGGTGCCGACGCGGTGTTCGAGCCCGGTGCCCGGCTGCCCGAACGCGTCGACGCGGTGATGGAGACCGTGGGCGAGGCGACGTGGAGTCACTCGCTGAAGTCACTCCGGCCCGGCGGGACGCTGGTCGTGTCCGGAGCGACGAGTGGCCCGAACCCGTCGGCCGACCTCACCCGGGTCTTCTTCCTCCAGTTGCGGGTCGTGGGTTCGACGATGGGGACGCGGGACGAGCTCGCCGGGCTGCTGCGCCTGTGCGAGGAGGCCGGCGTACGTCCGTTGGTCGACCAGGTGCTGCCGTTGTCCGATGCCCGCAAGGGGTTGTCGGCGATGGCGAGTGGCGACGTCTTCGGCAAGGTCGTCCTGACACCCTGAGGGTGCTTCACGTTGGGTGAGGGGCGCCTTCACGCGAACCGTCGTTGGGTGAGGGGCGCCTTCACTCCAACCTATTGGGTGAGGGGCGCCTTCCTCCAAACGGCGATTGGGTGAGGGCGCCCCTCATGCGAGCGGAACGGCGCAGCGCGCTAACCGGTGATCAGCCGCTGGATAACGCCAGGCTAATGATCGCCCTCGCCCGTTGTCCTTCGCGGTGACGCGCACGAGTCTCGATGCAGGCCCTCGAAACGCGAGGGAACAACCCTGAGAGAGGCGATTTCGATGCGTCTGTTCACCGACCTGGGGGCTGCGCTCAGCGGCCAGAGTGCTAAGTCCCAGACCCGTACGCGTACCGGCCGTTCCGGAAAGTCGGCCCGGTCGAAGCGGAGCCGTACGACGGGAACCAGCTGAATGGTCCAGGAGTCCGGGTGCCGGCGGGAGCGATCCCGCCGGCTCCACCTGCGCCTGGCGCGCCTCGTCACGGTGCCCGAGGGCTCGGGCGGGATCGTCGCCGCCGCCCCGGTGCTCCGGGTGCGGGAGATCTTTACCCGCTTCTGGCCGTACGCACGACCTGACCGGAAGGTACTCGCCGCCAGTCTGCTCTTCGTTGTCCTCACCCCGCTGACGGCGGCCGCGTCGATCTGGCTCTTCAAACACATCATCGACACGGTGCTCGTCGGGCGGCAGCTGGACGCCCTGTGGGTGCTGGGTGGCGCGTTGCTCGGGGTCGCCCTCGTCGCCGGCGTCGTGTCGTACGCCTCGAGTGCGGTGTCGGCCTGGCTGGCCGAACGCTTCCTGCTGCGCCTGCGCGACGCGGTGTTCGCGCACGTGCTCCGGCTGCCGCCGGCGTTCTTCGAGCGTTACCGCGCGGGCGATGTCGTGTCCCGGCTCACCAACGACGTCAGCGCCATCGAACGCCTCGTGGTCAGTGGCGTCACGCGGTCGGTCTCCTACGCCGTGCGCATCCTCGTCTTCGCCGGGCTGGCACTCTACCTGCGGTGGGAGCTGGCGCTGCTGGCGTTCGTCGTAGTCCCGCTGTTCTGGTGGGTGGCCCGGCACTTCTCCCGTCAGATCAAGACGGCGTCGCGGGAGAAGCGGCGTCGTACCGGGGGAGTCAGCGCCGTCGCGGAGGAGACCTTCGCGAACATCCCGCTGGTGCAGGCGTACGGCCAGGAACGTGCCGAGGCGGACCGGCTGCACGCGGAGGGTCGGGCGAGGATGGCCGCCGGACTCGCTGCGAACCGGATGTCCGCGCTCTACTCACCAGCCATCGATGTCATCGAGGCGGTGGGCGGCCTGCTGGTGTTCGCGGTCGGCGCCTGGGAGCACGCGCAGGGGCGGCTGACCATCGGCGGGCTGCTGGCGTTCGTCGCCTTCCTCGCCCAGCTGTACCAGCCGATCCGCAGCGCGTCGCGGCTCGCCACGACCGTCTATGGCGCGTCGGCGAGCGCGGAACGCCTTGTGGAGTTGCTGGATCACCCACCGGGAGTCGTGTCGTCGCCGCGCGCCCGCCCGCTCGTGCACGGTCCGCACGGCATCCACCTGGACGGCGTGACGTTCCGCTACCCGGGTGCCGAGCGTGCGGCACTCGACGGGATCGACCTGCGGATCGCACCGGGCGAGACAGTCGCCGTGATGGGTCCGAACGGTGCCGGCAAGTCCACGTTGACACGGTTGCTGCTGCGCTGGGCGGACCCCGAGTCGGGAGTGGTACGCATCGACGGGACCGACATCCGCGACCTCGACCTGGAGTCCCTGCGCGCACAGGTGGCCGTCGTCCTTCAGGAGACCATGCTGTTCGACCGGACCGTCGCCGAGAACATCGCCTACGGCGAACCCGCCGCCGGCCCGCCGGACGTGTTCCGTGCGGCGGTCGTCGCCTATGCCGACGGCTTCGTCCGCGAGCTGCCGGAAGGCTACCTCACGCGGGTCGGCCAGCGCGGCCGACGACTCTCGGGCGGCCAGCGCCAACGGCTCGCGATCGCCCGCGCGCTCATCCGGCCCGCACCTGTGCTGGTCCTCGACGAACCCACGGCCAGCCTCGACGCACCGGCGGCTCGCGCCGTCGTCGCACCAATGCGCCGCCTGATGGCCGGGCGTACCACCCTGCTCATCACCCACGACCGGTCGCTCGCCGCGCTCGCGGACCGCACGGTCGTCCTCGACCGGGGGCGCATCGTCGCCGAGCATCGCTCTCCTGACTGCCCTCCTGCCTCGCCACAACCCCACTCGCCACAGCCGTCAGCGGCGGCGCGACCGACCCCGGTCCGATGAGTCGTACACTGCCACCGGACTACCGGCCGGTCCGGCTGCTGAGTCGCAATCACGACTACGACGTACGACTGGTCGACAGCGTCGAGCGCGACTGCCTCTGCGTCGCGAAGTCGGTCCGCGGGTACCGGCTGCGCGACCGGACGGTTGTCGCCCGACTGCTCGCCGAAGGGCGGCTCCTCCAGCGGCTCACCCATCCTCACCTCGTTCGGGCGTACGACGTGTGGGAGACACCGCGTCCGACCGTGATCCTGGAAGTGCTGCCCGGACACACTCTCAGCCGACTGGTCATCGACCGGCGTACCGGACTGGCCGTCCCCGACCTCGCCCGGCTGGGCAGCCAGCTGTGTGCGGCCCTTGCGTACCTCCATCGCCACGGCACGCTGCACCTCGACCTCAAGCCGTCCAACCTGGTGGTGGCGGCGGGGCTGCTCAAGGTGTTCGACCTCGGCCTCGCGCAGCCGCCCGGGCCCAGTCCCGCCGGGCAGGGCACTCCGGAGTACCTCGCTCCGGAGCAGGCGCGTGGCGCCGATGTGGGTCCGGCGACCGACGTCTGGGGGATGGGCGGGGTGCTCTACCGTGCCGGGACCCGGCGACGGCCGTTCCCCGACGCGGGTGGTGACCACTTCCCGCAGCTGCACCGGAAGGTCGACCCGATCGGACGTCGACTGCCCCGACGTTTCACCGATCTGGTGACGGCCTGTCTTGACCCGGACGCGTTCTGCCGCCCGGGCGTGGCGGAGGTGGCGGCCGGCCTGCGCGCCCTGCTCCCGGCGGACCCAGCTCCACGGTGACCTCGAGGCCGCCCGAGGCCGACGTTCCGAGAGCGATGTGCCCCCTGGAGGCTTCGGCCGTACGCCGCACGATGTCCAACCCGAGACCGGTCGAGCCGCCGCCGCTCGCGCCACGGTCGAGCAGGGCGGCGTCGGCCGGCAGGCCCGGTCCCGCATCGCTGACCGTCAGGACGGCGCCCCTCTCTCCTCTGCCGTGTAGTCCGACCGCGAAGGCCGTGCCCTCCGGCGTGTGCGCGAACACGTTGCCCAGCAACGCGTCGAGCAACGCGGCGAGATCGGCAGCGGGCACCCCCACGGGCAGGAGCGTCGTGGGCAGATTGGTGGAGACGTCCCGGCCCTCCTCCTCGGCCAGGACCTGCCAGAAGCTGGTCCTGTCGTACGCCACCGAGGCGGCATCACACCCCGATCCGCCCGAGGCGGAGGCGCCACTCGCCACCCCCTCCCGTGCGTCGACGATCGCCTGGTCGACCGCGCGCTGGAGGGCGTCGACGGCGCGGGTCAACCGCAAGGTCTCGTCGGAAGAGTCCAGCGCTTCGGCCTCGATCCGCAGCACGGTGAGGGGCGTACGAATCCGGTGGGACAGGTCCGCGACCGACTCGCGTTCGCGGACGAGCAGCTCCCGGATCCGGCCGGCCAGCGCGTTCAGGGTCGTCGCGACCTCGCTCAACTCCGGAACGGTCGCCGGACGGGCCCGGGCGTCGAGGTCGCCGTCACCGAGCCGGCGGGCCACCGCGTCGAGATCGTGCAGGGAACGCACGGTCGACCGCGCGAGCCGGTCGGCGACCAGCAGCCCGAGCCCGAGCAGTCCGGCGCCGAGCAGCCCCAGGATCAGCCACGCGCGCGCGACGCCGGCTCCCATCTGGGCATCCGAGACGTACGTCCGCACGACGGCCGTTCCGTCCGAGAGGCCGAGTGCGGCGATGAGCACCTCTCGGCCACCGGGCGCGACCGCGGTCATGCTGCGCCCCTGCTGGGCCAGGTCGACGGCAGGGGACCGTCGTACGTCATCGCCGAGAACCGTCCCGTCAGGGAGGAACACCGTGAGAGGGACGCTGCTCAAGTCGTCGGCGCTGCGCAGCTCCAGGGTCGCGGCCAGCGTCGACCGGTCCAAGGTGGCGACCAGCGGCACGATCGACTCGGCCTCCCGGGTCGCCTCGATCGCGGCGCGGTCGGCCGCGACCTGCTGGAGGAGCAGCCCGAGCGGGATGAGGAACGCCGCGAGCACCAGGCTCGTGGTGGCCCCGACCAGGAGGGCGAGCCGGCGTCTCACTCGTACGCCGGTCCCGTCGGTTCACCGCGATCGGGCTCCGGTGGCAGCGCCTGATCGGGTGGGGCGAGTTTTACTCCAACGCCACGGACGGTGTGCAGGTAGCGGGGCGCCGCAGCCGTCTCCCCGAGCTTGCGCCGGAGCCACGACAGGTGGACATCGACCGTCTTGTCCGCTCCTCCGTACGGCTGGCGCCACACCTCGATCATCAGGTCACGCCTGGAGACGACGGCACCTTCGTTCTCGGCGAGGTGCAGCAGTAGCTCGAACTCCTTGGGCTTGAGGTCGAGCACGGTCCCCGCGAGCGTCGCGACCCGGGCACGTGCGTCGA
>JBOHED010000871.1:0-1972 GCA_050700915.1 Actinopolymorphaceae bacterium
ACCTCCTCGCCAGCAACGGGACGATCCGGCCGTCGCCGTCGAGCTTGACGAGACCTTCGTAGACATTGACCAGGAGGGCCTGCGGGATCGCCGCCCCGTCGTTCTTGGTGAAGTCCAGGCTGGCCGGCTCTGCGATGAAGCCCACGTCGAGGTCGGAACCCCGGCCGGGACCGGGTCCCGACGTGTTCGATCCGGTGCGGCTGCCCGCGGAACAACCTGCGAGGACGATGATGATGGCGGCTGCCAGGAACGTGGGCAGCAGGATACGGCGGAGACCCTCCGCCCCGGCCGCTCGGGCGCCGGCGTTCGAATCGGGGGATGCCCCCATGGATGACCTCCTGCGGGTATGCCCTGCATGCCGGTCCGTGACCCTGCGGATTCTTACAGGGCACGCCGATCACACGGGCTGAACAGGACCACCCATCATGCCCCGCCGGTGACCTCGATGGTGAGTGCGGCACCGTCAACTCGGACGCTGAGGTTTTGTAGTCCCTCGACAACGACATCGGCGTCGAGGTCCGCGGCGTCGTGCGTCGTCGTGACTCCGACGGACGACATCCCGGCCGCCCGAGCGGCGGCCAGACCGGCGGGGGCGTCCTCCACCACCAGACACCGCGCCGGGTCGACGCCGACCCGCTGCGCGCCGAGCAGGTAGGGCTCCGGGTCGGGCTTGCCCCTGCGTACGTCGTCGGCGGTGACCAGCACGGCCGGCTCCGGCAGACCGGCGGCGGCGAGCCGTGCCTTCGCCACCAACTGGTTACCGGAGGTCACGATCGCCCACCGGTTAGCCGGCAGCGCGGACAACAGCGTATGAGCACCCGGGAGCGCTGTGACGTCCGCGACGTCGCTCGTCTCGAGCACGTCGATCCGGGCGAGCCCGACAGCCCGTTGCTCAGGCGGAAGCAGCCGCGCGACGATCGACGCCGCGGTGAGTCCATGCCCGATCGCGGCCCGCACCTGCTCGGCCGTGAGGCCGTGTTCCTCGGCCCAACGGCCCCACGACCGGATGAGGGACGGCAGCGAGTTGACCAGGGTGCTGTCGAGATCGAAAAGAACGGCGTCGGCGGTGAGGGCGGCTGTCGTGCGGCGCGGGCCGCCTGTCGTCGTGGTCACGTCCTCCGACCGTACCTGGTGGGAGAAAACGGCAACCGAACGCGAGGCGAACCCGGCTTGCGCTCCAGCGGTATGTGGGTCACGGTCACAGCAGGACGCGGCAGCACGCAAACCCATTTCGGAAGGTCGCGGGAGGCGGTAGGTATGCGGGAGACGGTGTTCACCTGGGGCGGTCCTGCGCTGAAGTTCGGTGCCGGTGCGGTCGACGAGATCGGGCACGACGTCGCCGCGCTGGGCGCGACGAGGGTCCTGGTCGTCACTGATGCCGGCGTCGCCGCCACGGGCACACCGCACCGGATCGTCGCGCAGTTGCGGGCAGCGGGGCTGGTCGCCGATCTCTACGACGGCGTCCACGTCGAACCCACCGACGAGAGCATCCAGGCGGCCGTCGACACCGCCGGCAAAGGCGACTGGGACGCCTTCGTGGCGGTCGGCGGCGGCTCGAGTATCGACACCGCCAAGGCCGTGAACCTGCTGACCACCTATCCGGGTGACCTGCTCGACTACATCAACCCGCCGATTGGCCGCGGGCTCGCGCCACCGGGACCGGTCAGGCCGCTGGTGGCCGTCCCGACGACGGCCGGTACCGGCGCCGAGAGCACGGCGGTCTGTGTGATGGACCTGCTCGCGGAACGGGTGAAGACCGGCATCAGCCATCCACGGCTCCGGCCCGTCCTCGCCGTGGTCGATCCGCTGGTGACCCTGACGGTGCCACCGGGCGTCACCGCGGCGACCGCGTTCGACGTGCTGTGCCATGCGGTGGAGTCCTACACCGCCAGGCAGTACGACGCGTTCGACCGGCACCCGCCCGAGCGGCGGGTGGCCTACTGCGGGGCAAACCCGATCTCCGACATCTGGG
>JBOHED010000872.1:0-4694 GCA_050700915.1 Actinopolymorphaceae bacterium
GAGTCGAACCGCGCCGTGCCGAGCACCTCGGACCGGCCGATCGAGCGGGCCAGTTGGTAGGCGAGGAAGTTCGAGCAGCCGATGTAGCGGACCTTCCCCTGCCGGACGAGGTCGTCGAGCGCCCGGAGACTCTCGTCGATCGGGGTGTCCGGGTCCCAGCTGTGCAGATGATACAGGTCGATGTGGTCGGTGCGCAACCGGCGCAGCGCCTCGTCGGCCACCTGACGGATCCGCTCGGGACGGCTGTCGGCGCCGTTGGCGGGGCGGCCGTCGGCGAAGCCGAACTTGGTGGCGATCACGACCTGGTCGCGGCGGCCGGCGACGGCCCGACCCAGCACCCATTCGCTCCGTCCGGTGCCGTAGGCGTCCGAAGTGTCGAAGAATGTCACTCCGAGGTCGAGCGCGGCCTGGAGAGCGCGGATCGACTGGCCGTCGTCCACCTCGCCCCAGGACGCCGGCCTACCGTCGAACGTGAACGGTCCACCAATTGCCCAGCAGCCGAGCCCGAGGGCGCTGACCTGGATACCCGATCGTCCGAGGACTCTTGTGCTCATGACCGGCGACGCTAGGAGTTGGAGCGCACTCCAGGTCAAGTCCTGCCTGGTCGCCCGGCCTACGACTACGGCCGAAGCAGCTGCTCGATCTCGGCCATCTGCACGGGCTCGAGCGGTCCGAACGCCATCGCGCCGGCGTTGTCCTCCGCTTGCGCCACGCTCTTGAAGCCGGGGATCGGGATGGTGCGCTCGCTGCGTCCCCAGATCCACGCCAGCGCGCCCTGCGCGAGCGTCCGGCCGTTGGTGCGCAGAATCTCCCGGATGGCGTCGAGCTTGGCGAGGAACTCCGGCACCGGCCGGCCATCGGAGAAGTACGGCACCCATTCCCACCCGGTCCCGCGTACGTCGTCGTCCGGGAGCTGGGAGTCCGCGGTGAACTTGCCGGTCAGCAGGCCCATCGCCAGCGGCGAATTGTTGATGCTGGCGAGGTCGTGGGCATCGCAGACGGCGAGCACCTCGGCCGCGTCAGTGAACACGTGCAGGCTGTGCTGAATCGCCGCACACCGCGGCCCGGCGGCGAACACCTCGGCCTTCTCGGCCACGCCGGTGCTCCAGCCGTACGCCCGGATCAGGCCGTCGTCGACCAGCGTCTCCAACGCGTCCCGGATCGGCGCGGCCTCCTCGGCCGGGAGTTCGCCGATGTGCAGCTGGTACAGGTCGATGTAGTCGGTCCCGAGCCGTCGCAACGACGCCTCGCACGCACGGCGTACGTAGCCGGGAGACGGATCGGTCCCGATCAGCTCCCGCTTCGCTTCGTCGTGGGTGAAACCGAACTTCGTGGCGATCACGGCCTGCTCGCGTCGCCCGGCGAGAGCGCGCCCGAGCACCCGTTCGCTGTGCCCGGTTCCATAGGCGTCGGCCGTGTCGAATAAGGTCACACCGAGGTCGAGCGCCCGGTGGATGGCGCGGATCGACTCGTCGTCGTCGACAGCTCCCCAACCGTCCGGCTTGCCGAACATCTTGAACGGTCCACCGATCGCCCAGCAGCCGAGCCCGAGCGCGCTGACCTCGATGTTGGAGCGCCCGAGCCGCCGGGTCATCGGGGGCTTCGTCGCGGTGGTCGTAGCGGTCGTGGCAGTGGTCGCGGTGCGGTCGTTGGTCTCCATGCCAGGCACCGTAGTGAGCATGTGGTGCGTACACCCGATCCGATCGGGGGCCGGCATTCCAGACCAATCGCGGGGTACCCACGGAGCCGCGCACGGCAGGTCGATGCGGTCGCCGGGGCCCCGTGCCTCTACGCTCGACAGCGTGACCGGAACCGTACCGCCGCGCTACGCCTACCTCGGCCCGGAAGGCACCTTCACCGAGGCCGCCCTGCGGACCCTGCCGGAGATCGCGCGCGTGGAGCCGATGCCGCTCGCCACCGTGCCCGCCGCACTCGATGCCGTGCGCACCGGCGAGGCCGAAGCGGCAGTCGTGCCGATCGAGAACTCCGTCGAGGGCGCGGTCTCGGTCACGCTCGACACACTGGCCGGCGGTCACCTCGTGATCACCCGCGAGATCCTGCTGCCGGTGTCGTTCGCGCTGCTCGCCCGCCCCGGCACCCAGCTCGCCGACTGCAAGCGGATCACCACGCACCCGCACTCCGCGGCCCAGTGCCGCAGGTGGCTGGCGACGCACCTGCCGCAGGCCGAGGTGATGCTCGCGTCGTCCAATGCCGTCGCGGCGGCCGCGGTTGCCGAGCCGGGCTCGGAGTACGACGCGGCGATCGCCTCGCCGATCGCCGCCGAGCACTATCCGCTGGTGCCGCTCGCCGAGGAGATCGAGGACGTGCGGGACGCCGTGACCCGGTTCGTGCTCGTCGCGCGGCCGGGTCCGCTGCCGTCGCCCACCGGGTCGGACAAGACGTCCCTCGTGGCGTTCATCCGCGACGACCACCCGGGCGCGTTGCTGGAGATCCTGGAGGAGTTTGCCGTACGCGGGGTCAACCTGACGCGGATCGAGTCCCGCCCGACCGGTGACGGGATCGGGCGCTACTGCTTCTCCATCGACTGCGAAGGCCACGTGGCCGAGGCACGGGTCGGCGAGGCGCTGATGGGTCTGCGACGCGTGTGCGCCGACGTCCGCTTCCTCGGGTCCTACCCGCGGGCCGACGGCGCTCGCCCGAACCTCCGGGCGGGTACGACCGACGCCGCCTTCGAGAGCGCGGCCAGCTGGCTCGCCGAGTTGCGGGACGGCCGCTGACCGCCGGAGTCGAGTCCTGGAGCGCCGGCCGCCCGGTGCCCAGCTCTTGCGGTGCCCAGTGAGTGCGGAGCTCAGTTCTTGCGGAGTACGGACCGTGACTCGACGACGGTGAGGTCGACGGACGGGCTGTCCTGCGCCTGGATCGGATCGGGGATCGGCTCCCAACCCTCGCCACCGAACTGCCACTCGACGGCGTAGTGCACGGTCACCGAGACCTGGTACGTCCCCGTCGCGTCGTACGTGTGCAGGACCGTGCCGTCGGGATAGGGCGCGCCTGGTGATGACGTGGTCCGGGACGCGCCACCGCCGAAGTGCCATTCGTACGACGCGGGTGTCGCCCTGACCTGGACCGTGAACGGGCCGACCGGGAGATCGAACGCAGGGATCGCGCCGCGCGTCGTGTAGAAGTTCGTGGGCAGGTTGATCAGCGTCCGGCCGCCCGGCGGGTTCAGCTCGGTCTGCCCGCCCGGCAGCCCGAACTCCACGATCGCGTCGATGACCTGCTGCTCGGTCGGCCTGGCCGGCTCCTGGTCCTCCATGCACACCGGTGGCGGCTGCAGCTGCCACGGCCCCTGCGTGACCCAGGTGCTTCCGTTCCAGATCTCCTGGCGTACGTACAGGTTGTAGCGCACCGGGTCGTCGCCGGGACATGGTGCGAGCACTCCGCAGCCGACGCCGACCTCATCGCAGGGGTTGCGGTAGTCGTGCGCAGTCTGCGTCTGTCCCATGGTCGGTTCGGGAGCTGGCTCGTCACCGGGTCCCCGGTCGGGGTCCGGGTCAGGAAGCTCGGTCCCGATGCGGCACTGCCCGGTCACCGGGTCGCGGCCGTTCTCGCACACCTCCGCCGAAGCCTGGCCGGTGACGAGGCCGCTCAGGACGAGGACGAGGACCGCGAAGATGCCGGTCGCCAGGCGTACACCTAGCCTTGGGTGATCTGCGCGACGATCCACGAGTCCCCTCTTTTCTCGAGTTCGAACGTCAGGAACAACCGACGGGCCTTCTGGGGCTCCGGGTCGGCACCGGCGCGCGCCACGATGTCGAAGGCGCTGAGCTTGCTCTCCGCCTGGACGACCGGATGCTTCCCCTCGGACATCAGCGCGACCTTGACGATCTCCTGCTCGAACCCGTCGTAGCGGCCGCCGGCCTTGTCCAGCTTGGTGATGACCTCGGCCGTGCCTTGGCAGCTCGTGCACTTAGGACTCGCCGCGGCGAGGAGCGGGTCGGGGTCGAGGGTGGCGAAGGCCTTGTTGAAGAGCGTGTTGTAGCGGTGCACCGCGTCGACCTCGGGACTCTCGGACGGGGCGCCGGCCGATCGCGCGGGTGTGGACGGCTTCGGGGTCGCCTTCGTCGCCTTCTCCGACGTCGACGAGCCCGGCGTGATCGGTGAGTTCGCGCATCCGGCCATCGCGGCCGCCACCATCAGCACCAAGGCTCCCCGTACGATCCGGCGTCGCACGCGTCTTCTCCCTCATTGGCCGGTACGTTCCCACGGGAGGATATCGCCTTCTGGTGACGTATAACCGACACGCTGTCCGCCTACGGGCGACGAGAAGAGGGACCCGGATGGACGTGCACGAGCGGGTGGCCCAGGAGTTCGAGCTCGGACGCCGGTCACCGCCGAACCGCTCCACGGGGGAGGTCCACAGGTCGTCAGGCTCACCACGCCGCGTGGTCGGTTCGTCGTCAAGCCGGTCTACCGGGTGTCGGACTGGGAGCTGTACGCGGTGGTCGAGCAGGTGCTCAACGCAGGTGGCATCCGGCAGGCGCGCCTCTTCCGTACATCATCCGGCGGAGTCGCCAGCAGCACAGGTCACAGTGTCCAGGAGTACCTGCCGGGCGTCATCGTCGACCGGCCGAGCCAGGTGCAGGCCGAGCAGGCGATGCGCCACCTCGCGGCGTACGACCAGGCGCTGGCGACGGTCGCCCGGCTCGCCGGTGCACCGCTGTCCGACCTGG
>JBOHED010000873.1:0-2228 GCA_050700915.1 Actinopolymorphaceae bacterium
TCGGCCATCGCTCGGATTGCTATGGCGACAGCTTCGCATCGACTTTCCAATGCGTCGAAGCAGTCATCGACCTTGTTGTTGATGAAGCTGTCCAACGCTTCGGAAGCTTCGTCCTGCCATGTCCTACGAAGCTCATAAACCGTGTCGTGGACGCTGTTTCGCCAGCTGTCGATGTGGTGGAACAGGGATTTCAACCCACCTTGCTCACCCTGAGGTTTCCAGGCGTCCGCCGCGGCTTGCAAACGCGCCGGATCGCCTGGATCGAGGATGAACGGACGAAGCTCGGCCCACTGGCTCTGGACGGGCTGAGGGCAGGAGCCGACAACAGAGTCGACGAGTTGGACCATCGCCGGCGCGGGCGGTTCTCGGTTCTCAGCGGGAAGGTTCGGGCCGCGATTCCAGCGGTCGGCGAACTCCCCCGGCGGCCGGGTGGGTTGGTACCGCCAGTACTGCTCCTGCTCTGGGCTCAGTGAGTCACCGCTCGTCACGATCAGCCATTCCGGGCGGCCCTTCGTCAAGTGAGCGTCCGACCCGGTCGAACTCCTCCACGCTCATCTCTTCGTCTTCCGCACTCCGTGCTGCTGCACGGTAGAGCACTTCGTGGAGTTCGCCTAACGCAACGGCGCCATCACGAAGGAAGTCCCGGACGCCGCTCCGAATGCCGTCGTACTTCGCGACGACGTCCGCCTTTCCGCCACCGCTGTAGCCCCAGTCCGGTGCCGACAGGTAGTACGGCTCCTCGTCGAGCCTGCCGGCGAAGCGCCAGAAGTCGGCACCGATCTCGAAGAACCGGTCACCGGCGGCCCGGATCGCCCGACGATCGATCTCGTTCATCGCCACTTTTCTCCGCCTACTTCCGCTTACGGCAACCTCGCGCGGAGGGCACCCATGCGTTGCCGCAGCCGATCGAGGTTCTCCTCCGCCACGTCCTCGATCGAACGCCCGCTGGTGAGTTCGGCGGCGAGGTCGGTACGACGCTGGACGATCGCCTCTTCGCCCTCGCGCAACGCGGCCTGGATGTTGCCCGCGAGCCGCGCCGGGTCGGACTCGATGGCGTAACGGGTCCGGATCTCGAGTGCGAGCAGCTGACCATCGCCGTTGAACTCGGCGGCGACGGCACCTCGTTCCCGCTCCACCCGGAGCGACTCGGAGGACAGTTTCGCGAGGATGTCCCGAGCTCCCGGGACCGTCGTCACGAGGCCACGTAGCGCCGCGGCGACCTCGGAACCGTCCGCCTCGCTGAAGCCGGCGTCGGCGTAGGCCTCCTGCTCCGCCGCGGCCGCCTCGTCACGGGCGGCACGGTAGAGCGCCGCCATCTCCCGATCCAGCGCTTGCGCCTGCAGGACGCGCTGCCATCGCGGGTCCACGTCGACGTGCTTGACCCGGCCAACACCGTCGACGCTCAACTGGATCACCTTGCGTCGATCCTCGACCGTATAGGTCCGCGCGACGATCTGGTCGCGAACCCGCTGCACCCGTCCGTCCAGCGCGACGAAACCGAGGGCGAGATCATCCGGTCCCGCCCCCATGGCGAAGCCATCCAGACTCACACATGACCCCCGGAGTAGTGCCTGACCTGCACCGCGCTTGGTGGCGAGCACCGTAACGGCCGGACATCGAATCATGTCAAGGTCCGGGAGCACCTGCCAGCCCACGGCCCGGACTCCCTGCACTAGGCTCGTGGCTACCGCGACTGGCGCAGCAAGGTGGAATCGACCACCGGGGAGCGGCGTACGGGCTGTCGCACCACACCGGCCGTACGACCGAGCACGGGCACCGCGCGCCTGGGTGTCTGGGTCTAGAGGGCGTGCCCTGAACCACATGGCACGCACCACGATGCGGCCACGGAGGGCCGTCACACCGCTGACCCAGGAGGAAGCAATGACGCAGAGTACTGGTTCCGACCTCGCCGCGAGGCTAACCGACGCCGATCCGGAGATCGCCCGGCTCATCGAAGCCGAGGGCCGGCGGCAGTTCGAGAAGATCCGGCTGATCCCGAGCGAAAACTACGTCTCCCAGGCCGTCCTCGACGCGACCGGCACCGTTCTCACCAACAAGTACTCCGAGGGCTACGCCCACAAGCGCTACTACGAAGGACAGCAGCTCATCGACGAGGTCGAGGAGCTGGCCATCGCGCGAGCCAGGGCGCTCTTCGGAGTCGAGCACGCCAACGTGCAGCCGTACTCCGGCTCGCCCGCCAACCTC
This sequence comes from Actinopolymorphaceae bacterium, assembly GCA_050700915.1. Lineage (GTDB taxonomy): Bacteria > Actinomycetota > Actinomycetes > Propionibacteriales > Actinopolymorphaceae > Thermasporomyces. Next base: position 2,206 of record JBOHED010000873.1, read on the forward strand.
GCGATCTACCTCGCGTTCATGCA
>JBOHED010000874.1:0-4389 GCA_050700915.1 Actinopolymorphaceae bacterium
GCCTGGGCGACCGTGCGGGTCGTGTGGTCGCCTCCGAGGTCAGGCTGGTCATCTGTCACCTCCCGCGAGAACTCCTGGGTCCACCAGACCGACCGACGACGACCGCGTCGCCCGCATCGGCTCCTCCGACTCCTCCGACCGCCCTGACCGCTCCGACCGCCCTGACCGCTCCGACGGCCCTGACCGCTCGGACCGGTCCGCAGTCGACCGGTCCGTAGTCGACCGGCGGCGCAAGGCGGTCTTGACAGCCTTCCCACTCTTGAGGGCGATCAGTACGACAAGACCGAGAAGTACGGCGTAACCGACGAGACCCAGCGAACCCTTCACCCGCGCGAGCTGGCTGCCGGCCAACGCGCCGGCACCGGCGTAGACGATCGACCAGCCGATCGCGGCGACTCCGCACCAGCGGGCGAACCGCCCGAACGGGTACCGGACCGTGCCCGCGACGACGGGCAGCATCGCGTGGACCACGGGCGTGAACCGGGCGACCACGATGGTGCCGCCACCCCACCGGTCGAGTGCGTTGCCGGTACGCCTCCATCGGCGTTCACCGAGATGCCGGCCGAGTCGGCTGTGGCGGAGTCGGGTCCCGTAGCGGCGGCCCAGTGCGTACCCGATCGACTCCCCCACGAGTGCACCGGCGATCCCGGCGGCGACCACCGCGACGAACCGGCCCGGGGTGGTGACGGTGGCGCCGGCCACGAGGAGTACGACGTCACCGGGTACGAGCAGGCCGACGAACAGCGACGTCTCGAGCGAGACCGCGAGGACGGTGAGCGCCACGAGTACGGCAGGGTGCAGGGCCGTCACCATGGCATGGAGGTCGGCGAGGGTATCTGTCACACTCATCGGACCTTCCCCCGCTTGCCTCCGAACATCATGGATCCACCGTGCCGTTCGGGACTCCCGCGCACATCGGGGAAGCGCCCGCGCGCACCCCTGACCACTGCCTCAGGGTCGGCCAGGGTCACCAGGTGATGCCGCCCGGTTCGCTTTTCGTGAGGGGACCCCTGGTACGAACCTATTGGCGCAGGGCCCCCCTCATGCGAGGGACCATTGGCGCAGGGGTCCCCTCATCCAATACCTGGTGGCTTGTGCGTTGCTGGAGCTCGATGCCTGCCTGCGCGGAGGGTCCTTTGTCCCCGAGCTCTACGGTGGAGGGGCTCCGTGGCCCTACTGTCGAAAGGGCTCTACTGTCGAAGGGCTCTACTGTCGAAGGGACGGCCAGAATGGCTGCCGAGCCGGTCACGCTCGCCGAGACCCTGCGTGCCCGCTCCGATGAGGAGCTGGCGCGGCTGTTCGGCGCCCGACCGGATCTCGTCACCCCCTTGCCGTCCGACATCGTGGCGCTCGCGGCAAGGGCGACGACCAGGAGTTCGCTGGCGCGGGCGCTCGACCGCCTCGACCGGTGCGAACTGGGGGTCGTCGAAGCCCTGGTGGTCACTCCGTCGCCGGCCACCCGCTCCGCATTGCACACCCTCCTCGGCCTCTCAGACGTACGACTGGACAGCACGCTCGCCCGGCTGCGTTCCCTGGCCCTCGTCTGGGGCCCCGACGACGCGTTGGACGTCGCCGCCGTCGTACCCGACCTACTCGGCCCGCATCCGGCGGGCCTGGGCCCACCCGCCGACGACCCGCGCCTCGCCGACACCACGCACCTGACCGCGCTTCTCGACGAGGCGGGGGCGGAGGCCCGCAGCGTCGCCGAACGCCTCGCCGCCGGCCCACCCATCGGGTTGGTGTCCGACGCCAACCGGATCGTCACGGTCGCGTCCGCGCGCAGTCCGGTCGAGCAGTTGCTCGCGCGCGGGCTCCTCGTCGCCAAGGACGCGCGGACCGTGACTCTTCCCCGCGAGGTCGGCCTCCACCTGCGCGGCGGCCGGCTCGCACCCGCCGCCGAGCTCGACCCACCCGCGCTGGCTGGCGTCACCCGCGACCAGGCGCTCGTCGACCGGACCGCCGCCGGTACGACCCTCGACGCCGTACGCCTGGTCGAGCAACTCCTCGACGCCTGGGGGGCCGAGCCACCGACGGTCCTGCGGGCGGGCGGTGTCGGGGTACGCGACCTGCGTCGTACCGCGTCCGCTCTCGACGTCGACGAAACGGCCGCTGCCCTGATGATCGAGACCGCGTTCGCCGCCGGGCTCGTCGCCGTCGGTGACGACGACGGCTGGCTCCCGACCCCCGCCTACGACACGTGGCTCGCGCTCGAACCCGCCGACCGGTGGGCCCGGATCGCCGGTGCCTGGCTGCACTCGACCCGCGTCGCCGGGTTGGTCGGCAGCCGCGACGACCGGGAGAAGCTCCTGCCCGCGTTGGCGCCGGACGTCGACCGCGGTGTCGCCCCGGACGTGCGCCAGCTGGTCCTCCAGGTCCTCGCGGAGGCGCCGCCGAACGTCGCGCCGGACGCCGAGGCTGTCGCGGCCCGGGTGCAGTGGCTTCGACCGCGGCGGATGACCGCGTTCGTCCGGCAACTCGTCGACTGGACGCTCAGGGAGGCCGCGGCGCTCGGCGTCACCGGCCTCGGCACTCTTGCGTCCCAAGGGGCTGCCCTGCGGGAGGGCGGCGAGAAGGCCGCGGCCGCGGCGCTCCTGCCACTCCTGCCCAAACCCGTCGACCACGTACTCCTCCAGGCCGACCTCACCGCCATCGCTCCCGGCCCGCTTCGACCCGAACTGGCCCGCGCGCTGGCGAGCATGGCCGACGCGGAGTCCCACGGGGGCGCGACCGTCTACCGCTTCAGCGCGGGGTCCGTCCGCCGGGCGCTCGACAGCGGCCGGACGGCGGCGGAACTGCACGACCTGGTGTCCCGGCACTCGGCCACCCCGGTGCCGCAGCCGCTGTCGTACCTCATCGACGACGTCGCCCGCCGGCACGGCCACCTGCGGGCCGGCACCGCGACGGCCTACCTGCGCTGCGACGACGCGGCCGCGCTCGACGCGCTGCTCGCCGACCGTCGGACCGTTCCGCTCGGCCTACGCCGGATCGCACCGACGGTGGTCATCGGTCGGCAGCCGGTGAAGGTGATCGTCGACGAACTCCGTGCCCTCGGCTACTCGCCCGTCGCTGAAACCCCCGACGGTGCGCTGGTCCTCACCGGTACCCGCGCGGGGAGGACTGCCGAGGCACCGGCCCGGGCGGTGGGTCCGACAGGTCCGCGAGATCCCGAACCCGACGTCCTGATGGCCGCCGTACGCGCGGTCCGGGCGGGCGACCGGGCCCGGGCGAGCCGGCCGGCGGGGGCCGCAGTCGGGCAACTCCGGCGTACTGCCTCCTCCGAGGCGGTCGAAGTTCTCAAGGCTGCTCTGGCGGGTGGATGGTCGGTCTGGATGGGGTACGTAGACCAGCAGGGGGGTGCCCGCGACAGGATCGTTGACCCGGTCCGGATCGACGGGGGCTGGCTCACGGCGTATGACCATGCGGCGGGAGAGGCACGGACTTTCGCCCTGCATCGGATCACTGGCGCCGCGCCGGTCGACTAGAGGGTCTTTCGAGTCTCGCTAGGGTGACCCCGGGGTGAGGGGGATCGACCAGGGGAGGGGCTCGCAGAAGATGGCCGTCCGCAGGAAGGTACGCCGCACAAGCACACGCCGCACAAGCACACGCCGGCCGAAGATGCGCCGCACAGAGACGCTCAACGACCAGCAACTGCGGACTCGTCGCCGCCGGATCGTGCGCACAGGCGCGGTCCTGCTCTCGACGTTCATACTCGGATTCGCACTTCTCGCCGACTGGTACGGGCTCTGGCATCCGACCGAAGAGCTCGTCGGCGTTCCCCGGGCCGCCGACCGGAGTCTCGAACAGGGTCCGGCGGCCCGACCACATGATCCCGGGGTGTCGCGGAACAAGGATCGTGGGCCGTTCCCGCTGGCGATCAAGCCGCACACTCCGACCATCACTCCGCCGCCGTCGGCGCAGCCGGCTCCTTCGGCCACGCCACGGGCACGACCGCCGAAAGTGGTGACCAGCATCGTCACCAAGGGCTCCGGCGATTTCGTCGTCGCGGAAGGGTCATCGGCCAAGACAGGTTCGGGTGATCTGATCTCCTACCAGGTCGATGTCGAGAAGGACCTTCCGTACGAACCCGCCGAGATCGCGGGGACGGTCGACAAGATTCTCGCCGATCCGCGCAGTTGGGCGGCGGCCGGATGGGCGACCTTCCAGCGCGTCGACAGCGGGCCGGTCGATCTCCACATCCTGCTGTCGACCCCGGCGACGGTCGACCGACTCTGCGCGCCACTGGAGACGAACGGCGAGCTGTCCTGCCGTACCGGGGATCGGGTCGTGATCAACGCGAAGCGCTGGGCGTTCGGCTCCGAGGCGTTCGGCGACGACGTGGTGAACTACCGCAACTACGTCGTCAACCACGAGGTGGGGCACCGCCTGAGC
>JBOHED010000875.1:0-16688 GCA_050700915.1 Actinopolymorphaceae bacterium
GCGCCTTCGTCTCGATGAACTCCTCCACGTCGGGGTGGTCGACGTCGAGGATCACCATCTTCGCCGCACGCCGGGTCGCCCCGCCGGACTTGATGGTCCCGGCCGAGGCGTCCGCACCGCGCATGAACGACACCGGCCCGGACGCGGTGCCGCCTGAGGAGAGCAGTTCGCGGCTTGCGCGGATGCGGGAGAGGTTCACACCCGAGCCGGAGCCGCCCTTGAAGATCAGACCCTCTTCCTTGTACCAGTTGAGGATCGAGTCCATCGAGTCGTCGACCGAGAGGATGAAGCAGGCGCTCACCTGCTGCGGCGACGGTGTGCCCACGTTGAACCACACGGGGCTGTTGAAGCTGAAGTATTGGTGCAGCAGCATCCAGGTGAGCTCGTGGTCGAAGACCTCGGCGTCGGCGGGCGTCGCGAAGTAGCCGTGCTCCTCACCAGTCTGCCGGTAGGTCTTGACCACCCGGTCGATGAGCTGCTTCAGGCTCTGCTCCCGCTGCGCTGTGTCGACGGCACCACGGAAGTACTTGGTGGTGACGATCGTGGAAGCGTTCACCGACCAGAAGTCGGGAAACTCCACACCCGACTGGCTGAAGACGGTCTCGCCGGTCTTCCAGTTCTGCTGTACGACGTCGCGGCGCTCCCAGGTCACCTCGTCATAAGGGTGCGAACCCGGCTTCGTGAAGACTCTCGAGATCTTCAGCCCCTTGTTCGTACGCCCCTTCGCCCCCCCGCGGGTAGAGCCGCTCACCGTCTCCGTCATGCTGCCTCTCCTTGTTCCCTGTTGGTGTGCTGGTGTTCCTGGGCCGAACGCTTCCCCTCGCCGGCCCAGGAACGGGTCTGTGGCGAGCCGTCCCGCCGGTCCCCACACGGCCCCGGCCCTTGACTGCTAGGGGCGGGCGGACTCCCGCTCGGGGGTGGGCTCGGGCACTGTCTCGTCGTGCTCGGCCCGCAGCAGTGCGATTTCCGTCTCGAAGTCGGCCAGGCTCCCGAAGCTCCGGTAGACACTCGCGAACCGCATGTAGGCGACCTCGTCGAGTTCCCGCAGCGGACCGAGGATCGCGAGCCCGACCTCGTGGGACGGAACCTCGGCCGAACCGTTCGCCCGGATCTCCTCCTCGACGCGCTGCGCGAGGAGCGCGAGGGCGTCCTCGTCGACGGGCCGGCCCTTGCATGCCTTGCGTACGCCGGCCGCGACCTTGTCCCGGCTGAACGGCTCGGTCACCCCGCAACGTTTCACCACGGCGAGAGTGACCTGTTCGACGGTCGTGAAGCGACGCTCGCACTCAGGGCACTGGCGACGGCGCCGGATCGCGGTGCCGTCGTCGGTCGTACGACTGTCGACGACGCGACTGTCGAGGTGCCGACAGAAGGGGCAGTGCATGGGCGCGCGCTCCCTGGGTCCGGGCGGTCAGGCGTCAAGCCATACCGCCGCCGATCTGCCCGACATGCCCCGATTCGAGGAACTTTCTCAGCCTCCGCCTGGGGACGAGTCTGTGGATTCCCTGGGGAGAACCTGTGGGCTTCGAATCACAACCTGTGGACGACTTACAACTCTGTAACTACCACATCTAGGGGTACCGTACGTCCACCTCCGCAGTGGCGCAAGCTTCGACGCGCCGACGACACTCCCGCCGAGCGTCGTCGCAGGTCAGGTGGCACCAAAGGCACTCGACACACCCAAAACTCGGGCGTGTCGTGGCCCTTCACACCGAGCCGGGCGTCAGCCACCGGAGCGATCGGACGCCGGGACTACCAGCGACTGGCCCATCTCCAGGTCCCCAGCGCTCGCCAGGCCGTTGAGCCGGGCAATCTCCTCGACGGTGGCCCTGATGTCGGCGTGGGGATCCACTCGTGCGGCGATTTCCCACAACGTCTCCCCGGGTGCCACCGTGACAGTCCTGGTCCGGACTACCTGGCCACCGTCCGAGCGGGCGCCCTGAGCCCCGCCGGCCAGGCCCACCGACGCGACCACACCGGCGGACAGAAAGACCAGCACCATTACCAGGACCGCGAGCCGTCCCCGTCGGGTCAGCGCCACTGGCGCCGGGTCATGCCCTGCCTCGACCACCGCCCGACCGCTGCAGGCCCGCACCAGCCGCGGACGCGGGACACGCCCACGTGGCGTCGAGCCGCTGGTGGCCGCCCCCCGGGAAGGCGCGGCGGGCCCGCCGGTGCCCAGCACTTCCTCCGGAAGGAGGGGCGTGGTCGCCCGAGAGTTCCGCCGGGAGAGGAACTCGTCGATGTGTACGACGGGTGCGCTGCTGCTCATGTGCCGACCTCCTACGGCGAGGGGACGTAACCTCGACCTTGCTCGACGTCGAACGACTGTTCGATCGAACGTCTGCACGGATTTCTACACCACCCCACCGACAGTCCGCCAGACCGTGGGGTCGAAAATAGGTTCGACGCCCCAGGGTTCGCTCGTTCCAGCCGCCCAGACGAGGTCGGACCCGGGCGGCCACCCCGAAGGACCCACGACGGTCCGCGACACGCCGGCGACACGCCGTCGAACAGATGTTTGAAAGTGGATGGCGGAGGCCCTACGCTCCTCGATGTGGGCACCCGACGGGAGCCGGGTGTCCCCCCGCCTGCACTTCCTCGGAAGGAGAACACCGCCATGCCCAAGCGGAAAAAATCCGCGCGCGACTCCTCCACCGCAGCCGTGCGCGAGCTGCCCGACGGGCCGCCGGACGCCACCGGGCTCACGCCCAGGCAGCGCCGGATCCTTGAGGTCATCCGCGAGTCGGTCGAGACCCGGGGGTATCCACCGGCCATGCGTGAGATCGGCGATCTCGTCGGCCTGACGTCGTCCTCCTCGGTCGCCCACCAGCTCCGCGTCCTGGAGACCAAGGGCTTCATCCGGCGCGACCCCAACCGGCCGCGTGCGCTCGAGGTGCTGTTCCCGGACACCCACCGGCGAGCGGTCTCGCCGGCCCGGATGACGGCGTACGACGAAACTGACAGCGGCGACGCCCATCCGTCGCCGGCGTTCGTGCCCGTCGTGGGCCGGATCGCCGCCGGTGGTCCGATCCTCGCCGAGGAGGCCGTCGAGGAGGTCATGCCGCTCCCCCGCCAGCTGGTCGGCGAGGGAGAGCTGTTCCTGCTCAAGGTCAAGGGTGACTCGATGGTCGAGGCGGCCATCTGCGACGGTGACTGGGTGGTGGTCCGCCAGCAGCCAACGGCCGAGCTTGGCGAGATCGTCTCGGCGATGATCGACGGGGAGGCCACGGTCAAGACCTACAGCCGGCGTGGCAAGCAGGTCTGGCTGCTGCCGCACAACCCGGCCTATGAGCCGATTCCTGGAGACGACGCTGTCATCCTCGGTAAGGTCGTCGCGGTCCTGCGGCGCGTCTGAAATCTGTCAGGGCGCCGCGCACACCTCCAGTGACGACCGGGAGCAGCATGTCGAACTCCACGACGGGGACCGACGCAACGTCAGGGCCTGACCACACGCGGTCCGCCGTCCCGCACGATCCACCGCCGGCCAAGGAACCGTTGGCCCCGAACGACGGCAAGGGCCTCGTCGTGGAGGTCGAGGGGATGCGATGGGCACGCATCCCCCTCCAGACCGGACTCTTCGCCCGCGACGACGAAGTTACCGATCGCGTGGCCGGCTATGTCGACGACGCCGTACGCCTCGTCGCGGAGAGTCCTCAGTTCAGCGGAGTGTTCGACGGATCGTGGTACGTCGTGGTGAGTGAGAAGATCGTGGCGATCTCGCAGGGAAGGTCCTACTTCACCTGGGAGATCGACCCGGGGCCGGCGGCCAGAGTGCTCTCCCGGCTCGTCCAGCGCACGCCCCACGGCATCGGACTCGGCAGCCCGTGGACGATGCAGCTGGCGATCAATGAAGCCGGCCTCCCCAGGATCCTGGCGGCGGCCGCGGCCAGCGTCGTCGGCAAGGCCGTCGGACAGCGCGGTTGGTTCTACGTCGTGGCCGGCCATCGGGTCAACGCGATCGACGGCCCGACGTCCTATTCGGCGTTCCCGTCCAACGTCTCGGCAAAGCTCCCACCCAAGGATCCCGACACGGTAGCCGCGGCGATCACCGCGGCCCTGACCGACCGGCTCCCCGACGACATCGCCGGCACGTTGGCGGGCACGGTCGTCATCGACTCCAACGACCTGGGCCGCGACGTGTTGGGACACGACACCGATCGCCGCCCCGGTTTCTTCTGCGAGCTGTTCCGCGACAACCCGTTCGGGCAGGGCCGGCAGCAGACGCCGGTCGCGATCTGCGTACGCATGCCCGACTGACCCGCGCGTCCACGGTCAGGCGTCCCAGGTCAGGCGTCCCAGGTCAGGCGTCGCGGGCAGTGCGCAAACGTTGCAAGGCTCCGACCGCGACGTCCCGGTCGGGCGTGAACCACATCGGTGGCAGTGACGCCCGCAGGAAACCGCCGTAGCGGGCCGTGACCAACCGGGGGTCGAGCACCGCGACCACCCCTCGGTCGGACGAACGCCGGATCAGCCGGCCGACACCTTGGGCGAGCAGCAATGCCGCGTGGGTCGCCGCCACCGCCATGAAGCCGTTCCCGCCGGCCTCGTCGACGGCGCGCTGCCGGGCCGAGGCGAGCGGGTCGTCGGGACGTGGGAACGGAATGCGGTCGATGACCACCAGCTGGCAGGTGTCGCCCGGCACGTCCAGGCCCTGCCAGAGCGACAGGGTGCCGAACAGCGACGTCCGCGGCTCGTCCACGAAGCGGCGATGGAGTTCCGCCAGCTGGCCCTCACCCTGGCAGAGCACCTCGAGTCCGAGGCGTTCCCGAATCGTCGCGGCGGCATCCTGCGCAGCGCGGCGCGACGAGAACAGGCCGAGGGTCCCGCCCCCGGCCGCGTCCATGAGCTCTGACAGCTCCTGCAGGGTCCGTTCCGAGATGCCACCCCGCCCCGGCGGCGGCAACCGTCGCGCGACATACAGGATCGCCTGGCGGGGATAGTCGAATGGCGATCCGACATCGAGCGCGCGCCATGGCAACGGTTCCACGACGTCCTTGCCGCCTGCCTCCGGTCGATCGGCGTCGCCTTCGCCAGCAGCCTCGGTCTCCGCCTCCGCCTCGGTCTCCGCCTCCGCGTCGGGCAGGCGGTCGACGGGACGCAGACCCACGGATCTGGCCGCGGCGTCGAAGTCGCCGCCCAACCTCAGTGTCGCCGAGGTCAGAACACAGGTGCGCTCGGCCATCAGGTGCACTCGCAACAGGCCCGCCACCGACAGTGGCGCCACACACAGCTCGGGCCCACCGCGGTCGCGCTCGGCCACCCACACGACGTCGTGGGGCGACATCGCGGCGATCCGGTCGGCGATGTCGCGGACCTGCTCGACGTACGCCCGCGCCTGCCGGCGACCCGACTCCTTCTCGGCATCGCCCTCCTTCTTCTCGCTCGGAAACGCCGACCACGCCGTCCGGGCGGTGTCACGAACGAGGGCGACCGCCGCCGCGAGCTCTCCACCGAGGGTCTCCACCCTGCCAAGTGCCGCCCCGGCGAGCGCGGTGCGCAGGGTCTCGCCCGCGTCGTCCAGCGGATCGGCCTCACCGCCGTCGCAGAAGGCTCGTGCCCTGCGCGCAGCGCGCTGCACCACGCCGGGCGCCAACTCCGCCGACGCCGTACTGGTGACCCGGGCGGCGAGCTCGTGCGCCTCGTCGATGATCGCGACGTCGTAGTCGGGCAGGACGGGTACGTCCTCCAGCGCGTCGATCGCCAGGAGCGCGTGGTTGGTGACGATCACGTCAGCGGCGAGAGCGCGCTCCCGTCCACGCTCGGCGAAACACTCCTCGCCGTAGGGGCACCGTTGGGCGCCCAGGCACTCCCGCGAGGACACCGCCACCTGTGCCCAGGCACGGTCCTGGTGGGTTGGCGCCGCATCGCGGTCACCGTTGCCGCCGTTCTGTGCCTCGTTCTTCGCCCAGTTGCGCAACGTCAGCACCTGGCGCCCGAGCGGCCCGGTGTCGACCCGCTCGATCAAAGCACCCTGCTCGTCCGGTACGCCGTCGCGTACCCGGTGCAGGCAGGCGTAGTTGTGCCGACCCTTCAGAATGGCGTACGACGGTCGCCGGCCGAGCCGCTTCTCGATCGCGTCGACCAACTGGGGAAGGTCCCGACCGACCAGCTGCGCCTGCAGCGCGAGGGTCGCCGTCGCCACCACCACCGGGCGACGCTCGGCGCTGCCAGCATGCAGGAACGCAGGAACGAGATAGGCGAGCGACTTTCCCGTACCCGTTCCCGCCTGCACCACCAGGTGCTCACCCCGCCCCATCGCACGGGCAACGGCGTCGGCCATGACCAGTTGGCCTGGACGTTCGGTGCCGGCCAGCGCGCTGACAGCGTCCTGGAGGAGCTCACGCACACGGAGATCCGGCCGGTCCGACGTCGATGGCGGGGCGTCGCGGGAATCCCGCGCTGGTTCGGCCATCCCGCGAGGTTATACCGCCCGGGTTCCCCGTCGACGGCCCCTCATGTGGTGGGATTTGCTCATGACCTATGACGCCGTACCGCTGATCCCCCGCGCGGTCCTGTTCGGCAATCCGACGTACGCCACCCCCACCGTCTCCCCCGACGGCACCCGGCTGGGCTACCTCGCTCCTGACGAGGACGTGCTCAACGTCTGGGTCGGGCCGGTCGACGAACCCGACCAGGCGACGCCGGTGACACGTGACCGCGGCCGCGGCATCCGGGTCTTCGGCTTCTGCCACGACGACCGGACGCTGTACTACCTGCAGGACGAGGGCGGCGACGAGAACTGGCGCCTCCACCTGCTCGACCTGGAGTCCGGCGCCGAGCGGTGTGTGACGCCGTACGACAACGTGCAGGTGCGGATTCTCGGCCACAACCGCTGGCATCCGACGACGATGCTGCTCGGCATCAACAAGGACAAACCGGAACTCCACGACGTCTACCGCCTCGACCTCACGAACGGCGAACTGGTGAAGGTCAGGGACAACCCCGGTTACGTCGGCTGGCTCGCCGACACCGACCTCACGGTCCAGGGTGCGGCTTCGGTGACCGAGGACGGCGGCGTGGTGTTCTTCCTCGCCGACGAGGACGCCGAGTTCCATCCCTGGTTGGAGGTTCCGGCCGACGACGCCAACACCACGAGCCCGGTGGGGTTCTCCCGCGACGGCGACACGCTCTACCTCGTCTCCTCGCTCGGCGCCAACGCGGCCCGGCTGGTGAGCGTCGACCTCGCGACGGGCAAGGAAGCCGAGCTCGCCGCCGATCCGGCGTACGACGTGGACGGGGTCGAGTTCGATCCGGAGACCCGGGTGCCGCAGGCCGTGATCTTCGACAAGGACCGCAAGTCCTGGACGTTCCTCGACGACACCTATGCCGGTGCCGTCGAGCAGCTGCGTACCTCTCTCGGGATCGACGGCGAGCTCGGCATCAACCGCACCGAACGCGGCGACCGCCTCTGGATGGTGTCGGTGATGCCGTCGGACGGTCCGGTCCGGTTCTACCTGTACGACCGGTCGACCGGCGGGCTCCGGTTCCTGTTCGCCCACAAGCCCGACCTCGGCGGCTCCGCGCTCGCGCCGATGGAACCCTTCGCGTTCACCGCCCGGGACGGTGTGGAGATCCACGGCTACATGACCTTCCCGCCCGACGCCGAACGCGACCACCTCCCCGCGGTGCTCAACGTGCACGGCGGCCCGTGGGCAAGGGACGCCTGGGGATACAACGCCGAGGCGCAGTGGCTCGCCAACCGCGGGTACGCATGTGTGCAGGTCAACTTCCGCGGTTCGACGGGCTACGGCAAAGCGTTCGGGAACGCGGGCGACAAACAGTGGGGTCGCACCATGCACACCGACCTCCTGGACGCCATCGACCACCTCGCCGGGCAGGGGTCCATCGACCCCGCCCGGATCGGGATCATGGGCGGCTCCTACGGCGGCTACGCCGCGCTGGCGGGCGCGGCATTCACCCCCGACGTCTTCCGCTGTGCGGTCGACCTCTGCGGCCCGTCGAATCTCCTCACCCTGCTGGCTTCGGTCCCGCCGTACTGGAAGCCGATGGTCGCGATGATGTACGCCAAGGTCGGCGACCCCGAGACCGAGAAGGACATGCTCTGGGAACGCTCCCCGCTGTCCAAGGTCGACGACATCGCCATCCCCGTGCTGGTGGCCCAGGGCGCCAACGATCCCAGGGTCAAACAGGCCGAAGCGGAACAGATCGTCGAAGCCCTGAAGGGAAAGGGCCTTCCGCACGAGTACCTCCTCTTCCCGGACGAAGGGCACGGTCTGGCCCGGCCGGAGAACCGTGAGGTCTACTACGCCGCGGCCGAGCGATTCCTGGCCGAGCACCTCGGCGGACGCTCGGAGGGGTAGCAGGGCGGCCGCAGCTGGACGGACGCCCGGAGGACTAGGCAGCCGACCAGGTCGGATGAAAAGCCGGTAAGAATCCGGACGCATGGGCGGCACGACTTGCCCACATCGGGCATGGTGGAACCATGTCGTCTGCGTACTCGCCCATGCCGGAGCGGTCAGGGAGTCGGATCGCCGACCCTGGCGTGGCCGGCCTCAAGGTGCTCGTCCTGCTGGTCGGGTTGATGTGGGCCAGCGAGTTTCTCGACACGTTCTTCGGTGGGATGCTCGACCGCTACGGCATCGAGGCCCGTGACTCCGACGGCATGATCGGCATCGTCACCGCGCCGTTCCTGCACGCGGGGTTCGGGCACCTGATCTCCAACACGATTCCGCTGTTGATGATGGGCGCGATCATCGCCGCGTCCGGCGCGGTCCACCTGCTGGGTGTTACCGCGGTAGTCGCACTGGTCAGCGGGGTCGGCACCTGGCTGACCTCGCCGCCAGGCGTCATCACGGTCGGCGCAAGTGGCCTCGTGTTCGGTTATGCCACCTACCTCATCGTGCGGGGGATCTTCAACCGCAGCCTGGGCCAGCTCCTCATCGGCATCCTGGTGGTCGTCGTGTGGGGTGGCGCACTGTTCGGCGGGCTGCTGCCGCAGCCCGGGATCTCCTGGCAGGGTCACTTCTTCGGCGCCGTGGGCGGCGTCGTCAGTGCGTGGTTGCTCGGCGGATCTGGGCGGCGTACGACACCCTCCCGCAGCACCAGCAGGGGTACGCCGTAACGCAGCGGCCGCTACTCAGCTCGCGGCGTAGCTCGTGAGAGCGGCGGCAAGACCCGGATTGACCAGGGCACGCAGCCGGGTGCCCTCGGCCGTGTGCTCGATCTCGAGTACCTCGCCGTGCTCGTGGACCTTCGCCACGATGTCCCCGCGAGCGTAGGGCACGAGTGCGCTGACCTCGACCTCCGGCCGGGGCAGCTCGGTACCGATCGCGTCCAGCAGCTCCGCGATGCCCTGCCCCGTCCGGGCGGAGACGATGACCGACCGCGGGACCAACGTCTGCAACCGGGCCAGCTCGACCGGATCGGCGAGGTCGGCCTTGTTGATCGCGACGAGCTCCGGAACCTCCCCGGCACCGGCCTCACCCAGCACCTCACGCACCGTGCTGATCTGGCCCGCCGGGTCAGGGTGCGACCCGTCGACGACATGGACCACGAGGTCGGCGTCGGCGACCTCCTCGAGCGTCGACCGGAACGCCTCCACCAGCTCATGAGGCAGATGGCGTACGAACCCCACCGTGTCGGTCATGGTGAACAGCTTGCCGTCCGGGCTGCTGGCCCGCCGCGTCGTCGGGTCGAGGGTGGCGAACAGCGCATCCTCGACCAGCACGCCGGCACCGGTGAGCCGGTTGAGCAACGACGACTTGCCGGCGTTGGTGTAGCCCGCGATGGCGACGGAGGGCACGGCGTTGCGGCGACGCCGCTGCCGCTTCGTGCCCCGGCTGGTCTTCATCCCGGCGATCTCGCGGCGCAGCTTCGCCATCCGGGTGCGGATCCGGCGCCGGTCGATCTCGAGCTTGGTCTCGCCTGGTCCGCGCAGGCCCACGCCGCCGGTTGCCCCACCGGCGCGGCCACCGGCCTGCCGGGACAGCTGGCCACCCCAACCACGCAGCCGCGGAAGGAAGTAAGACAGCTGGGCGAGCTCGACCTGGGCCTTGCCCTCCTTGCTCTGTGCGTGTTGGGCGAAGATGTCGAGGATCAGCGCGGTGCGGTCGATGACCTTCACCTTGATCCGCTCTTCGAGATTGCGTAGCTGGGCAGGGCTCAGCTCGCCGTCGCAGATCACCGTGTCGGCGCCAGTCATCATCACGTCGGACCGCACGTCGTCGACCTTGCCGCGCCCGATGTAGGTGGCCTGGTCGGGCCGGCTTCGGCGCTGGATCAGCCCTTCGAGGACCTCCGCGCCGGCGGTCTCGGCGAGCAGCTTCAACTCACGCAGGGAGTTTTCGGCGTCCTCGACGCTGCCATCGGTCCAGACGCCCACGAGGACGACGCGTTCGAGCTGGAGGCGCCGGTATTCGACCTCGGTGATGTCGGTGAGCTCGGTCGAGAAGCCCGCGACCCGGCGGAGTGCCTGGCGGTCCTCCAGGTCGAGTTCCCCGGTGTCGGGGTCCGCGTTCCTGGTGGCGCGGGCAGTCGCGGCGAGATCATCGATCGGTGGCAGGGTGCGCTCGGCCAGGACCGGATCAAGGTCGATCTGCGCGCCGCGGGCCCGGTCGGGCGCACCGGCGGTGGAAGCTGTGTCGGCCTGGTCGCGCGATTGTGGTCGCAAAGTCATCCTGCTCCAGTCACGCTACGGAGACGCCGTAGCTTCCTCCATCGTGGCACGAGGGGCGGCTCCGTGCACACGCATATCGTCCGGGTGGGCACCATGACCGATACCTGCCCGTTCGGCGTGGACCGGTAGGCATCGCCCGATCCGGCTTCGTACAGTCCTCACGCCGCCAACTCTCCCCACCTGCCCAGGCCACCTGCGCATGCGCAGCCCGCACACGGCCGGAAGGATCAGCAGTGAGCCCGACCTCCGAACAGTCCCAGCCCCTCGCCGCCCCGCCGTGGCAGCCGCCGGACCGGGGTGTCCGGATCACCGGCGTACGGACGATCCTCACCGCGCCCGAACGCATCACCCTGGTGGTCGTGAAGATCGAGACGTCCGAGCCTGGGCTCTACGGCCTGGGCTGCGCGACGTTCACCCAGCGCGCACGGGCGGTCGCCACGGCGATCGAGGACTACCTCGCTCCCCAGCTGATCGGGCGCGACCCGGCCGACATCACCGACATCGCGTCGTCGCTGCTGGTCAGTTCGTACTGGCGGCTGGGTCCCGTCCTCAACAACGCCCTCTCCGGTATCGACATGGCCCTCTGGGACCTCAAGGGCAAGCAGGCCGGCGTGCCGGTGTGGCAGCTGCTGGGCGGGCGGTGCCGCACGGCGGTACCCGTCTACGCACACGCCTCGGGACGCGACGCCACCGAGGTCGAGGACAACGTGCGGTCCTACGTCGAGGACGGGTATCGGTATGTGCGCTGCCAGGTCGCGATCCCTGGTGCGCTGACGTACGGCGCCCCCTCGGCAGCGGCTTCAACTGCACCGGATGGTGCCGGCGGCGCTGCCCGGAGCGACCTCCCGTTGCGGCCCAGCCTCACCCCGAACGCCTGGGAACCCGATGCGTACCTGCGGGTGGTGCCCGCACTCTTCGCCCATCTCCGTGAGCAACTGGGGCCGTCGGTCCAGCTGCTGCACGACGTGCACGAACGCCTGCATCCCACCCAGGCCGTACTCCTGGCCAAGGAGCTCGAGCCGTTCCATCTGTTCTTCCTTGAGGACCTGCTCGCTCCGGAGGACCTCGGCTGGCTCCCGACGGTGCGCGCCCAGACCGCGACGCCGTTGGCGATCGGGGAGCTTTTCACGAACCCGGCGGAGTACGTCCCGTTGGTGCGGGACCGGCTGATCGACTTCGTACGCTGCCACATCTCCGCCATCGGTGGCCTCACCCCGGCCTGGCGGCTCGCGTCGGCGGCGGAGCTCTTCGGCATACGTACCGCCTGGCACGGCCCCGGCGACGTCTCTCCCATCGGGCACGCGGCGAACCTCGCCCTTGACCTGGCGGCGCCGAACTTCGGTATCCAGGAGCAGCACATCTTCAACCAGGCGGCGGCCGAGGTCTTCCCCGGCTGTCCGGAGATCCGCGACGGTCACCTGTGGCCGAGCGACGCACCGGGCTTGGGCGTCGACCTCGACGAGGAGCTGGCGGCGAGCTATCCGCCGGTCGAGCCGCTGGCGAACGACGCCTGGACCCGGACCCGGCTGCCGGACGGCACCGTACAGCGCCCCTGACGATCGCTTTCGGAGGAAGTGCGGGCTCAGCGACCGTCGTGGTAGCCGATCGAACGGAGCAGCACGGCCGTACGCATCAACGCGGACTGGCGCGCGAGCTTGGCCGCCGTCCGCGTGCGGGCTTGCCGGAGGACGACCCGCCGCCGTTGCTCACGCATGGCACCGGCATCGTCCACAATGTCCTGCTGAAACGGAGCGGCCTGCTGAAACGGAGCGTCCTGCTGCAGCGGAGTGTCGTCCAGCGGAGTGGCCTGCAGCGGAATCGTGCTCATACTCCGCGACATTAACTGGGACGACCGACATAAACCTCGGCCGAAGGGCCCGACCCTCCTAGGCCGGAAGGCGGAGAACGCACTCGGGGATTCCCCTGACCGGAGGCGGCTGAGGGGAGGACAGCTCAGAGCTCGACCTCGCCCCTTGCGACGAGGACAGCGGGTCCGGTGAGCTCCACGTGACCGTCAGGTTCCAGAGCGACGGCGAGTGTTCCACCGGGGACATCGATGCGATAGGTCGCGGGCAGTTCCGCCCCGTCATCCCGGGCCGCCGTCGCCGCGACGGCGCATGCTCCCGTACCGCACGACCGTGTCTCCCCGACGCCGCGCTCGTGCACCCGCATCGCCAGGTGCCGGTCACCACGACGCACGACGAACTCGAGGTTCACGCCCTTCGGGAACACCGCAGGCGGGCTCCAGGTCGGCGGGTCGACCAGCGGACCCGGATCCGCCAGGTCGGCGACGAACGCCACCCCGTGCGGGTTGCCCATGTCGACCGCGACAGCGGGCCAGCGGTGGCCGGCAACCGAGACCTCGACGGCTTCGGAGACCGGGAAACCCGCGACGCCCATGTCGACGGTGAGCAGGCCGTCGACGTTCATGCGTACCCGCTTCAGTCCCGCCCGGGTCGCGACGGGCAGTGCGGCGCGAGGATCTGCCAGCCCTTCCGCGAACAGAAACGCCGCGAACACCCGCGCACCGTTGCCGCACATCTCGCCGGTCGAGCCGTCGGCGTTGCGGAAGTCCATGAACCACTCGGCCACGTCGACGTACTCCCGGCCGTCGTCGATCGCAGTGGTGCGTACGGCCCGGAGAACCCCGTCGGCGCCCACGCCACTGCGGCGCTCGCACATCGCCCGCACGGCCGCGGCGTCCAGGTCCGCATAGGCGGTGCCGTCCGGGTCGCGGAGCAGGAGGAAGTCGTTCTCGGTGCCGTGGCCCTTGACCCACCGCACGGTCCGCGTCACCTTCGTCCGCTCGCTTCCATCTCGATGAGGGGGCCCCTTCTTCGTACGAACCTATTGCATCAGGGGGCCCCTCATCCGGGGAAGGCGGTGGTGCCAGCCGGGGTCAGCGGCCGGGTCTCACGACCAGGGCCGATCCGCCACCACGTCGGGTCGGTTCAGCGACGGCCTGGACGAAGCCGTGCCGGCCGAACTCGAGAGCGGTCTCGGCACCGATCTCGGGGATCTCGGCGAACTTGTGCCCCTTCTCCACAAGTGCCTCGCCTTCCGGCGAGGCGAGGAATGCGGGTTCCGCCTGGGCTGCGGTGTTGCGGGACGATACGCGTGGAGCGGCGACGGCCTCCGGCAGGCTCATGCCGAGGTCGACCCGGTTGACGAGGGTCTGGAGCACCGTCGTGATGATCGTCGCGCCGCCTGGGCTGCCGAGTGCCAGCAGCGGCCGGCCGTCGTCGAGCACGATCGTCGGCGACATCGACGAACGCGGCCGCTTGCCGGGTCCCGGCAGGTTCGGGTCGGGCGCATCGCCCTGCGTGGGGGCGAAGTTGAAGTCGGTCAGCTCGTTGTTGAGCAGGAATCCACGATCGGGTACGACGATGCCGCTTCCGCCGGTCGCCTCGATGGTGAGCGTGTAGGCGACGACGTTGCCCCACCGGTCGGACACCGTCAGGTGTGTGGTGGACGGTCCCTCTCGCTGGCCACCGGTCGCGCCGGGAGCCTGCTCTCCGCAGTGTTGGTTCCGGCCCCCCACTTCGTTGCGGCCCACCCCCAACCTCCCTGCGTACTGACCGTCGGGGAGGCCAGGCGCGACGGGCTTCTCCAGCACCGAGTCGGGATCGATCTGGCAGGCGCGTTCGTCGGCGAAGCCCTGGGACAACAGTTCGCCGAGCGGTACGTCCACCTGGTCGGAGTCGCCCACGTAACGGTTGCGGTCGGCGAACGCCAGTGCACTCGCCTCGAGGTACGCATGGAGCGCCGCGGTCCTGTCCATGGCCGAAAGGTCCTGGTTCTCGAGGATGTTGAGCGCCTCGCCGACCGTCGAGCCACCCGAGGACGGCGGGCCCATGCCGTAGACCTCGAGTCCGGCGTAGTCCACGCGGGTAGGCGCACGCAGGGGCGCGTCGTAGGCCGCGAGATCCGCCGGCGTCATCGCACCGGGACGGACCACCCGGTTGGCGCCCGGTGCGACTGGCGGTTGCTGGACGGTACGCGCGATCTCTGCGCCGAGCGGGCCGTCATAGAGCGCTCCCACACCGTCCTTGGCCAGCGTGGCGTAGGTGCGGGCGAGGTCGCGGTTATGGAACGTCGTACCGGCGGCCGGCGGCCCCCCTTCCGGAAGGTACAGCTGCCTGGTGGACGTGAAGTCGTCGAAGATGTCGGCGTTCTCGCCAATCTGGGAGCGGAACGTCTCGTCGACCACGAAGCCCTTGGCGGCCACGCTCGTCGCCGGGGCGAGCGTGCGGCGCAACGGCCAGGTGCCCCACTCGTCGAGCGCACGCTGCCAGGTGGCCGGCGTGCCGGGGACGCCGACGGACAGGCCGCTGACCCGCGCCTGTTCGAACGGCAGCGGCTCGCCGGTGTCCGGGTCGATGAACAGGTCCTCCGTCGCCGCGGCCGGAGCCGTCTCCCGACCGTCGACGGTCTGGACGTCGCCGGTGCGGGCGTCGTAGGAGATGAAGAATCCGCCGCCACCGATGCCGGCGGAGAAGGGCTCGGTGACGCCGAGCGTCGCTGCTGCCGCGACGGCCGCGTCGGCCGCGTTGCCGCCCCGGCGGAGCACCTCAAGACCCGCACGGCTCGCGTCGAGGTCGACCGTCGACACCGCGCCGCCATAGCCCTCCGCGACCGGCACTTTTCCGGCGGGCACAGCGTTGCCGGCCCCGATGGGGCCGAGGGGGCTCCCGGTCCGGTCGTACGCCTGGGCTGGGGGCGGTGCCGCAAGTGCGACCAGGACCGCCGCTGAGGCGGTGACAGACGCCGTGGCGATGGAGAGCCGGCGCATCAGGTGCTCCCTTCCTCGACCCGTTCGACGCTATCCGCGAATCCTGGCCGATGAGAACCGCCGCGCGCCGAAAATGATCACGCAGGCGTGATCATTCCGGGTGGGCGGCCGACTCGGGGGGCGCCGCTGCCGCGAGCGCCTGCTGGACCAGGTGGGGGGCGTCGTGGGCGAACCAACTGATCCGGGCGTCGCGGCGGAACCATGCGTCCTGGCGGCGTGCGAAGCGTCGTGTGGCGCGTACCGTCGCATCCCGGGCGTCGTCCTCGCCGCATTCACCGGCGAGGTAGGCGAGCACCTGGGCGTAGCCCAGCGCCCGGCTCGCCGTCACACCCTTCCGCAGTCCGGCGACGTCGAGCCGGCGTACCTCCTCGACGAATCCTGCGTCCCACATCCGGTCGACGCGAAGCCGGATCCGTTCGTCGAGGACCGGCCGGGAAACGTCAAGGCCGACTTGACATACATGGTCGAAGGCGTACGCAGGCGACGGCAGCGACGCGGTGAACGGCCCGCCGGTGATGGCGACGACCTCCAGCGCACGGACCACCCGCCGCCCGTTCGACGGCAGGATCCGGCACGCGGCTTCGGGATCGACGTCCACGAGGCGGGCGTGCAGGCGTTCTGACCCGAGGGCGGCCAGCTCCTCCTCCAACCGCCGGCGCACGCCCGGATCGGTTCCGGGGAACTCGAACCGGTCGAGCACGGCACGTACGTAGAGCGCCGAGCCGCCGACGACGATAGGGAGGACGCCGCGTGCCTGGCAGTCCCGGATCGCCGCCCTCGCCCGGCCCTGGAACTCTGCCACCGTTGAGGTCTGGTCGATGTCGAGGACGTCGATCAGGTGATGCCGCACGCCGCGTCGCTCAGCGACCGGCAGCTTCGCCGTACCGATGTCCATGCCCCGGTAGAGCTGCATCGAGTCGGCGTTGACGATCTCGCCGCCGAGCCGCAGCGCCAACTCGACCGCGAGGTCGGACTTCCCCGCCGCGGTCGGGCCGACGACGGAGAGGACGTCGAGTACGTCGAGTCGAGCGGAACGCACGGCCGCCACCTTTCACCGGATCGTGACCCTGACAGGCGTATGCACATCCGGCAGTCGGGTAGGTGACTGCCGACACACGGGCTCGCGGAACGGCGGCGGCCCGCCTGTTCAGGAAATGCCGCGACGCTTGAGGATCTCCTCGACGTCTTCCATGCCTTCGAGAGGAACGGCGGCCTTCTCACCTTTTCCCGCGGTCGGCTGCTTGTCGCGCGCCTTCT
>JBOHED010000876.1:0-6585 GCA_050700915.1 Actinopolymorphaceae bacterium
AGGATCGCCTCGTCGCCGGCATTGCCGAAGCCGAAGTATCCGAGCAGGACGAGCTTCATCGCGCCTCGCCCTTCGCCGGAGACCGACGTAACCAGTGGCGCGCCAGCCAGGCGACCGCAAGGCCGAGGACCAGACCGATCACCAGGGAGTACGCCGAGCGGAGCAGCGACAACGCCAGCGGCGTGTGGAAGTGGGCGAAGGTGTCGACCATCGACGCCGTACCGATCGCGGCAACGACCGACCACCACACGACCCAGCCGGCACGCCTCTCGCGGAGGGTGCCGGCCGACCAGGCAATGGCGAGCACCAGAGCCGGGAAGCCGAGCAGAGCTTCCTTGAACCGCGGGCGTACGTACAACAGCTCGTCGAGCATGTCGCGCAGCCGCAGTTCCGCCGAGATGGCGAGCCCGGAGTTGCCGGAACGCACGAGGTAGTACGCCACCCCCACAACAACCACCGCGACGACGCCGAGATGCAGCGGCCGCACCGCCCCACCCACCCACCGCCGCCAGCCGAAGCGTCCCGGAGCCTCCAACGACGCGAGACCGACCAGCCCGACGACGACCGGCGGCGCGATCAGCAGGGCCTTGACACCGAGGAACGGCACGAGGCCGGTCATGAACGCCGTGCGGCTGCCCAGCGCCGCCACCACGAGCCCGGTGGCCAACGCGACCCCACCACCGAGGGCGTACGACCGGACGACGTGCCGCCCGCCCACAGCGACGAGCACCGCAAGTGACGCCCCGGCGACCGCGGCCGCCAGCGTCACCAGCTGCCACAGGAGCAGGGAGTCGATGACCAACGCCGCCGCACCGATCCCGGCGGCCGCGCCCACCCCACAGCCGACCACCGCCCATCGAAGCCGCCGGTCGAGCCAGCCGGCCGCTCCGAGCACGGGTGTACGGACGATCCATCCGCCCGTCGCCGCCAGGATCACCAGTGCGGCCAGCAGCGACGCTACGGATACTGCCGGCCCTGGCTCGACCGCCGGCAGCGCGGTCGGCGCTCCCGGCCGTATCGCACCCGGCAGGTCGCGGCTCAGGGCGGCCGCCAGCGTGGTCACCGCGGCCGTACGCCGGACCGGGTCGGGCTCGGCAGCCGACGAACGCAGCACAAGCAGCCGCACCCCGCGTTCCTTCACCGCGCGGTTGCCGCGCGCCACCAGGAGTCGCGGGTCATCGCCCGCTTGCACGTCGACGAGGTGGGCGCGAACGATCCGGCCCGGCAGCTGTGCCGCGTACGACGGCGCCCCCGCCAACTCTCCGAAGTCCGGGAAAGCCAACGCGAACCCGTGCGAGGCAAGGTAGGAGCCGAACGCCGCCCGCTCGCCAGCCAACGATGGGACCGGCGCGGACGTGAGCACCAGAGCCGTGCGCACATCAGTCACCGCGCGGGCCCGGTCGAGCTCCCGCTCCAGCCAGCCGTGGCCGCTCGCGATCCGGGCTGGAAGCCCGAGCACGATCCTGGCACCGGCCGTGTCCAGGCTGCGCAGCCGGCCGATGTCGTAGCCCACCGGCACCTCGGCGAGGTCGGCGAACTCGGCGACGCCGTCGACCCGGACGAACGGCACCGTGCCGCCGCGGCTCGCCGCCCCCGAGGCTTCGGCTGTCGTGACCCGGGCGCCGAACTGTGCCCGCAGGGCGGAGACCACCCGGCCGAAGGCACCGTCCGGATCGCCCGGCCGGCCGCGGAGCACGACCGCGGATCCGCCGCTGGCGAGGGGCGCCGGAGCGGTGCTTGTCGCGACGGGGGTGAGGGACCCGTTCCGCTGGTACGCACGTACCGGCTGCATCCCGACCACGACTTGGGTGATGCCCGCGCCTCGCAACCGTCGTACGACCGAATCCGCCGTTCCCGCCCCCGCCACGCTCGAGTCGGTCACGGCGATCGCCACCCGGTCCGGTCGCTGCTCAGCCGCCACCCGGATCACCAACGCCGGCAGGGCGAACACGACCGCGACCAGGCACGCGAGCGCGACTCCGCGCCTCACGGCGGACGTCCCGCGGTGCCCACCCGGGCACGGAGCAGCCGCGTGAGGTCGGCGAGATCGCCCGGCCGCGGCACCAACCGCCGCAACCGTCCGCCCGTCACCCGTCGGTAGCAGGCGAGCAGGACGACCGCGGTTCCGCCGTACGCCACGACCGACGCGACGGCCGCGCCCTCGATCCCCCACACCGGGATCAGCATCACGTCGGTGACGACCGTCAACACCGCCCCCACCCCGCTGCCGACCGACACCAGGCCTGGACGGCCGCGTCCCTTCAGATCCGCCGCAAGCACCCGCGCCAGAGCCAGCGGCACCATGCCGACCAGCAGGATGAGCAGGGCGTGCGTTCCTTGCCGGTACGCAGGACCGAACACCCACCCGAGCAGCAGCGACGCCCCACCCGCCAGGACGACCGCGGCGGCGACCGTCGCCAGCAACGTCAACCGGCTGGTGCGTTCGGTGACCGCGGTGGCGCGCCGGTCCGGCTGCCCGGTGACGTGCGGGAACAGCATCGACGCGGTAGCCGTGGACGCCTGGCCGACGACATCCGCGACCCGGGTCGCCACGAAGTAGATGCCGGCCAGGTCGAGCCGCAGCAGGGCCGGCACCAGCAGCAGGTCAAGGCGCAGGTTGAGGAACGTCAGCACGTTGCCCAGCTGACCAGCCAACCCCAGCCGCATCGCCTCCCGGGAGAACGCCGCGTCGAACCGAGGCCGCAGCGACCCCACCGTTCGGCGTACGGCCCGCAATGCGACCACCGCCGGCACCACCACACCGAGCGCGGTCGCGAGGACGTAACCCTCGGCGGTACGGAGGACGAGGGCGAGCAGGAGCACGGTGAACCCGAGCGTCGCGGCGCTGCGGAGGACATCCGCGACGACGTAGGACCGGCGGCGTTCGAGGCCGAGCAGCAGCGCGCCGGCCACTTCGTACCCGATGGTGGCCACCGCCAGGAGCGTGGCTGCGGCGAACAGCACCGGCGCCTGCCGCCCCAGGACGACCGCCCCGACGAGGGGCGCGGCAACTCCCGTCAGCAGGACACCGGCCAGCACCGCGCACCCCGTCAGGGCGAGGATGTACGCCACCACCCGCCCGCGCCCGCGCGCGTGCGCCCGCCGCCCGAGGAAGTAGATCGCGGCGATGTTGAGGCCGCCGTTGGCGACGATCGCCACCGCCCACGCGACCGTCAGGCCGACCCCCGCGACGCCGAGCGCGGAAGGGTCCAGCAGCCGGGCCGCGACCACACCGGCGAGGAACATCGCCGCCACGGAGCCGAGCCGGGCGGCCGTGAGTGCGACCATCGCCGAGCCGAGCGACCCTGGTCGCGCTGTTCGCCCAGCGCTTCGCAAGGTTCCGCGCCTGGGAATGAGGCTCTCCTGACACATGGGAGGGCTTACCGCAAATGACCACGCTAAGCATGCCTGCGGAAGCCGGGTCATGCGTACACCCCTGGCACGGGTACCAGAGGCATGCCAAGCGTGGTCATTTGCACGCCGCGCCAGGGCGGGCTGCGGGCGCTACTTGAGCAGGCGGGAGAGGCGGCGGTCGGCGAGCGGCTTGCCGCCGGTCTGGCAGGTGGCGCAGTACTGCAGGCTTGAGTCCGCGAACGACACCTCGCGCACGGTGTCGCCGCACACCGGACACGCCTCGCCCGTACGCCCGTGCACCGCGAGGTTGGTCTTCTTCTCCGACTTGAGGTCCTTCGCGGCGAGGCCACGCGAGCGGGCGGCGGCGTCGGTGAGCACCGACTGGATCGCGTCGTACAGCGTGGTGCGTTCTGCCTCGCTCAACCCGCTGGCCGGCTTGAACGGAGACAACCGCGCGGCATGCAGGATCTCATCGGAATAGGCGTTGCCGATCCCCGCGATCCGACCCTGTTCGGTGAGGACGCCCTTGAGCTGGGCCCGCCCGGCCGCCGCCAGGATCTCGCCGAGCCGCTCGGGCGTGAAGTCGTCGCCGAGCGGGTCGGGCCCGAGCTTGGAAACTCCCGGCACGTCGGTCGACATCGCGACGACATAGCAGGCCAGGCGTTTCTGCGTTCCGGCCTCGGTGAGGGTGAAGCCCACGCCATCGCCCAGGTGCACCCGGAGAGCCAGCGGGTTGTTGCGCCCGCCCGGCCGGACCGGCTTCTCCGACAGGGCGGTGCTCCATCGCAGCCAGCCCGCCCGGGCCAGGTGGGTCACGAAGTGCAGGTCGGCGGCACCGTCCTGGCGCATCGTCAGGTCGAGGAACTTCCCGTGCCGGCCCACCCGGGCGATCGTCCGCCCCACGAGCGCGTCGACCGGGGGCTGGAACGTCTTGAGCGCGCTGATCGCCACGACGTCCACGCGCGTCACGGCTCGGCCGACCGCCTCCTCGCGGAGGAATTCGGCGAGCGCCTCCACCTCTGGCAGCTCAGGCATGTGCCCATCTTCCCCTGTCGCACAAGTGGTCGGTACGAACGAGCCGCCGGCGGGTGGGAATCGATCCCCGTGCCAGCTACGGGTCCTGGTAGATGGAGTGGTTCCCGATCCTGCGCCACACCAGCAGCGGTTCGCCGTTCTCGTCGGTTTCGAGGTGAAATGTCGCTCTGCCGTCGGGGCTGGAGAAGCTCCACGTCAAGGAATGCACCGAGGATCCCTGGAGCCGATGGATCCGCAACCGGGTCGGCCACGGCGGCTTGCCGGTGAATGACGCCCGTCTGACAGCGCGTCGCCGGAGTCCCGAGGCCGGGGGAGCGTGGACTCGCGCAGAGGTCCTGACTCCACCCGCACAGAGGTCAGCCGATATCCATACAACCCCCGCGGACCCGGCGATAGGCCGCAGCACTCTCCTCGTCCCCGAGGCACGATCGAAGCATGCGCGACGTCACCGGTGTGCCCGTCAACGGCGAGGTCTTCCTCGACGCCAGGGGTGACGAACGCTCGCTCCGGGTCAGCTGGTACGAACAGGCCAGCCATGACGGCACGGTCGTCCTGTCGATCTGGCGCGAGGAGACATGTGTGGTTTCGTTCCGGCTCGAGGGTCGCGAGGTGCCGATCCTGATCGAGGCGCTCGTACGGGCCTCGGACCTGTTTCCCTCCTCGGCCGCGCGCCCCCAGGTGCCGGAGCAGGCCGCGTTCCATGATCATGAAGGAAAATCGGGCCAGACGCCTCGAAAGCCTTCATGATCACGGTGCGGCTGGGCCGCCGAACGCCGGGGGTGAGGGGAGTTTGAGCGACTGGTCCAGCAACTCGAGGTAGGTCGCCCTGGGCACCTCGACGGCTCCCAGCGACGCGAGGTGGGGCGTACGCCACTGCAGGTCCAGCAGCCGCTGGTCGACGTCCTCGCCGGCCGCCAGCAGGTCCACCAGTCCCACGAGCGCCACTTTCGACGCGTCGGTCTGCCGGTGGAACATCGACTCTCCGCCGAAGAAGCCGCCGATCGCGATGCCGTACAACCCGCCCGCCAACTGCCCGTCCGGCGTCCACGCCTCGATCGAGTGCGCCCAGCCGAGCCGGTGCAGTCGTTCGTACGCCCGAATGATCTCCGGCGAGATCCAGCCGCCCGGTCGGCCCGGGTCGGCGCAGGCCGCGACCACCTCGTCGAAGACGGTGTTCACCCGGATCACGTACCGCCGGCACGACCGTCGCAGCGACCGTGACACCACCAGACCGGAGATCGGGAGGATCCCCCGCTGTGCTGGAGACCACCACGTCATCGCACCGGACCGGCGGACCGGCATCGGAAAGATGCCTTGCCGGTACGCGGCGAGGACGGTCGTCGGCTCCAGGTCCGCGCCCTGTCCGATCAGGTCACCGGTGCCAGCGACCTCGGGCGACGGGAACTCCCAGCGGGTGGGCGGCAGGTCGGTCGGCACAGGACCATCCTGCCGCCAGGATCATCGGCGGGTGACGAGCGCCCACAGCTGTCGCGTACTGCTCCACCGTCCCCAGGCGATCAGCGCCGCGACGACGAGGTGGGGCACAGGCATGACCACGCCGCTGCCGACCACGAACGCCTGGATGAGCACCGCGCCGACCAGCAGGCCGACGAACGCCAGTGCGGCGACGCCGACGAGCCGCGGAACGAACAGCGCCACGGCCCCCGCGACCTCGAGCACCGCGATCAGGTAGCGGAACCAGTCACCGAACCCGATGGCGTCGAACGTGACGACGCTGTGCACCTCGCCGGTGACCTTGCCCAGGGCGGCCATGAGGAACCACAGCGCGGCGAGGACCTGGAGGACCCAGAGCGCGACATTCCTGAAGCGGCCGCCCGTCGTGCGCTGAGCGGTGCGGTCGGCCGAGGTGGAGGGGGTGGTGGTGGTTGCCATGTCGTTCGTTCCTCTCATCGGCCCGGATTCAGCTTCAGGGCTGCCGCCAGTAGCGGTGCGGGATGGTGGTGGTGCTTCCTGGTGGTGGATGTACGCCTCGTCGGCCTCAGACCGTGACCCGCCGCATGGTGGCGAATCCGCCGAACGCGAGCGCGGCCGTGGCACCGATCAGCACTCCGGTCAGGCCCAGGGCGCTCAAGGTGGCGAAGAAGTCGCCGACTCCGGGCCAGCCATCGAGCCAGGTGATGGCGAGCGCGGCGACGAGCATGACGGCCACCTGTGCAGCGGTGAAGATCACCACGC
>JBOHED010000877.1:0-3466 GCA_050700915.1 Actinopolymorphaceae bacterium
CGCTACCGCCAGTCGACCTCGGGCAGCTTCGCGAGCTACCAGTCGTGGTGGTCGAGGTTCAGGTCGGTGAACGTGTCGGTCATCTCGTCCGGCAGCGGCAACCCGGCGACGGTCATGGCCAACGTGCGCTACACGAGGACCAACGGCCAGGAGTTCAGCGAGGTGCACCGGTACACCCTGGTACGCGACGGTCGCCGCTGGCTCATCGACGCATCCACCGTGATCCGCGGCTAGTCTGGCGCGCGACCGGCCGGAACCCTGCGGAGGTCGCCCGAGGAGAGGAACGCCATGCCGGCATTCACGATCTCACCCGAACACACGCGTTCCGGCGGAGATCCGCGGCGCGTCGCCATCATCCTGCCTGGTGGCTACTACACGCCCGCCGGCCCGCTGCTGCATTACGCGCACGCGGTCCTTCGCCGCCATGGCTGGACGGTCCAGGAACTCTGGTGGGACACCCAGGATTGGCCCGGCGACCGGGACGGACGGGCGAACCAGGTGTGTGCGTACGCCACCTGGGCACTCGACCGGGAGAGCGGCGAATGCCTCATCGTCGGCAAGTCGCTCGGTACGTTCGCCATCGAGGTGGCGGCTGACCGCGGCCTTCCGGGAATCTGGCTCACGCCCCTGCTCGACGAGGCGCGGGTCACGGCCGCCCTCGACCGCGCGACAGCAGGGCCCACCCTTCTGGTGGGAGGGACGGCGGACACCTTGTGGGATGGCGATATGGCGCGGAGATCCGGCACGGAGGTCCTGGAGATTGCCGACGCTGACCATGCGATGGAGACCGACGCGAGTCCGGTCGACTCGATAGACATGCTCCGCCAGGTGGTCGTGGCGATCGACGCTTTCGTCGCGCGGCTGAACGGATGACCGAGCTTCGGACCGACGTCCTCCACCGGCTGCGTACGGAATGGAACGCCTGGCTGTGCACGCTCCGGGCGGACGGCTCACCGCACGTCACGCCGGTGTGGTTCGTCTATGTGCCCGGCACCGGTACGGACGAGGGCGCCGGTAGGTTCTGGATTTCCAGCAGCGAACGCAACATCAAGGTACGCAACGTCGAGTCCGACCCGCGGGTTTCGATTGCTCTGGAAGACGGTAACTCGCCCGTGGTCGCGGAAGGGAGGGCGGCGATCCATCGCCACGACCTCCCGCCGGCGGTCGTCGCCGGGTTCGCCGAGAAGTACGACGGCTGGGACATCACCACGGAATTCGAGCGCGGCGGCCGACGCATCCTGCTCGAGGTGGTCACCGGTCGCTGGCTGCTTGCCGGAACGGCCCAATAGGTCCGCCAAGGAGCTCTCGTGTCATGAAATGGCGAGAAATGTGGCCAACAACAGGGCCAGGGCCGCGGCGCATGCACTGCGTAGCATGGCGTTATGCGGTCGTCACTCGGGGCCGCCGGCGCAGGTCCTCTGCAGCTCGCTGCGGTAGCGGCCGGGTACTTCGCGGCGGGGAAGATCGTGCTGCTGGGCGATCTCATGATGCACCTGAACGTGGCGCCGCTGTATCCACCGACCGGCATCGCCCTCGGATGCCTTCTCCTGCTGGGTTTGCGGATCTGGCCAGGACTGATCGTCGGCGCCGCCGCTCTCTACCTGAGTGCGGGAGCTTCGCTCTTTGCCGCGGTGACGGCGTCGTTGGGTACGACCCTGGCGCCGGTGTGTGCCTATCTCGTCCTGCGGCGACTGCGGTTCCGGATCGAGCTGGACCGGTTGCGTGATGCCGTTGCCCTGGTTCTTGTCGGGGGAGCATCCATGTTGATCAGTAGCTTCGTCGGGGTCGTGGCCGCGCTGCTCGAAGGGTCCGTCACGATGACGGCGTTTCCGTCGGTGTGGTTCATCTGGTGGACCGGCGATACGATGGGTGTCCTTGTTTTCACGCCGCTGCTTCTCATGCTGGCGAAGGCCAGGGTTCCCCGGAACGTTTCGGCCTACCGCTGGCTTGAGGCAACGGTCCTCGTGGTGTCTACCCTCGGCGTCACCGTGCTGGCCATGACGAGTCCGTTCAACCTACTCTTCCTGATCTTTCCGTTCCTGGCTTGGACTGCCGTGCGTTTCCAGCTGTTCGGGGTCAGTCCGTGTGTCCTGGTGGTCGCCACTGCGGCGCTCATCGCGGCGATGCTGGAGATCGGTCCCTTCGCGGGGGATGTGCGGATCGCCAGCCTGGTGACCCTTCAGGTCTTCAACGCCTCCGCCGCCCTGACCGGGCTGGTGATCGCCGCGCTGATGTGCGAGCGAAACGTCGCCTACCGGCGGATCGAGAGTGCGAGTGGCGAACTGGCGAACGCCGTCAGCCATCTCGCCGCCCGCATGAGCGGAGAGGCCCCCGCCGAGCGGTGGGCCTCCCAGCGCAAGCGTGAACGCGACGACGACCGCTGAACGCGCCACCGCCATCGTCCGAACGCCGCCGCCGGCTGCGCGTCTGTTCTACCTGTGGCCAGGCGCCACATCCGCCGAGAACCGTGGTCTTCGTCCGAGTCTGCCCACCGGGACACGTCAGAACGGTGCGGGGTCAGCGTTCTGCATCGCCTGCGTGGTCGTGGTGGATGACTCTCGGCCTGGTAGTGGCTCGGCACCTGTCAGTTCGGCACCTGTCAGTTCGGCACCTGTCAGTTCGGCACCTGTCAGTTCGGCACCTGTCAGTTCGGCACCTGCAGGTTCGGTGCCGGGTGGTGGTTCGGGTTGGATCGTGTAGGTGTGGCCGAGTGGGCTTTGTGCGGTGAGGTGGCCGGGTTGGTTTTGGGTCCAGTACCAGCTGCCTTCGTGTTTGGCGCGGTGGTGCCGCCGACATAACGGGGCCAGGTTGCACATGCAGGATGGTCCACCCAAACGATGCTCGACGACATGGTCGAGATCGCACTGCACCGCCGGTCTGGAACAGCCCGGTTGACTGCAGGTGCGGTGCATCGCCTGGATGAGCCGGCGCTGGGCGGCTGTCGGTTTGTAGCGTCTGCTGGAGGCCTGGTGGTAGACCACTTTCCCGTCGATGGTGACGGTGCGGCAGTACTCGAACCCACCAGCAGCGGCGTTCTTGATGTCGTCGATCACCTTCGGGTGATCGCGCCGAGCCCGGCAAGGTCACCTGCCTTGTTGGCGAGCCGGAGCCACGTTTCCAGGTCGGCAACCAACTCGACCTTCGCGACCAGGTGTTCGTCACCGGTCTCGGCACACGCCCGACCATCACCCGGGTCATCCCACGCATCCACACCCTCGCCGCCCTCATCGACGCCAGCGCCCTCGCCGACGCCAGCGCCCTCGCCGCCCTCGCGGCCGCGGCCCTCCTCATCGGAGCCGGACGCGCGCTCGGATGCGGTGGGGTCGGGGTTTCCAGACGCACGGCCTGCGCTGCTGGGCTGGTCGGGAGTGCCGACCGTATCGGCGTCGGTGGCGGCAGCCGTATCCGCTGCTGCTGCGGCTGCTGCTGCGGGGTTGGGGCTGGCTACTGGGCCGCGGCCGCGGAG
>JBOHED010000878.1:0-5906 GCA_050700915.1 Actinopolymorphaceae bacterium
CCGCGCCGCCGCCGAGGCCGCCGCCGGCAGGGGCGACCACGCCACGGCCTGCCGTGAACGATTCCGGGCGCTGGTCCGCGAGCTCGAGGAACGCACCATCCTCGACCCGCGCCCCGGCCGTACCGCGGACGAGGTGGCGCGGGAGGTGGCCGTCCTCGCGCCCGAGACGGCGGATGCGCTGGCTGCGGCGGCCCAGGTCTTCGACGAGGTCTCCTACGGCGACCGGCATGCGACCGCCGACGACCACGCGGTGATCCGTACGGCCGACGATCTCACCCGCCGGATCCGCGGGCGCGCCCTCGCCGCCGGCGTAGGGGCGTCATGAGCCCGGCGGTCGACAGCGCGTCCACGGCCGAACGCTCCGTCGGGACGCCACCCGACGCCGCCGCTACACCAGGGCGTGACGGCTCGGGCACGTCGGCAGACCCACCGCCGCGGAGTCGGTCGGTCGACCTTACCCGCCATGAGACCTGGCGGCAGTTGCGCGGACCGCTGGCGATCGTGGCGGTCCTCGTCGTCGCCGGCAGCGTGATCGGCGTCCTGCAGGGACGTTCCACCGGTGGCCCACTCGACCCGGAGTCGGCACGGCAGTCGGGCGCGCGGGCCCTCGCCGTCCTACTCGCCGACCGGGGGGTCGAGGTACGGCGGGTGCGTACTCTCGACGACGCGATGGCGGCTGCCGGCGCAGACACGACCGTCCTGGTCGCCCAGTCGGACCTGCTCGTGCCGTCCCAGCTACGGCGGCTCGCCCGCGCGGACACCCGCCACTTCGTCCTCGCGGAGCCTGGCGAGGAGGTCCTCTCGACGCTGGCGCCGAAGGTGCTGACCGCCGGATCGGCCATTCCGCGTACGCGTGACCCGGACTGCGACCTCCCCGCGGCCCGGCGTGCCGGCGACGTCCGGGTCGACGGACCGATGTACCGCGCCCCCACCGCGGACGGCGCGACCACCTGCTACGGCGACGTCACCAGGGGCGCACTGGTGCGGCTCACCGGCGTACCTCCGCGCGGCGAACGCACCGTCGACGTCCTCGGGACGTCGGTGTCGTTCACCAACGAGCGGTTGGCCGACGAGGGCAACGCCGCCCTGGCGCTCAACCTGCTCGGCCGGCACCGCACGCTCGTGTGGTACATCCCTTCGCTCAGCGACGTCCCCCTTGCGGACCGCCCGGAGGCCGGTGCACCGCCGAACATCCTGGGGCTGCTGCCCACCGGGCTGCAGTTCGGCGTCGCCCAGGTCGCGGTGGGCATCGGGCTGTTGATGGTGGCGTACGCCCGACGGCTTGGACCGGTCGTAGCCGAGCCGCTTCCCGTGGTCGTCCGTGCATCCGAGGCGGTCGAAGGCCGGGCCCGCCTCTACCATCGTGCGCGGGCCCGGGACGTCGCCGCGACCTCACTGCGAGGTGCGGCGCGGGCCCGGCTGGCGGCCCGGCTGGGGCTGTCGCCAGGAACCCCGCCCGAAGCGGTGGTGGCCGCGGTCGCGACCCGGACCGGCCGGCCGTCGGCCCAGGTCGCGAAGCTCCTGGCCGGGCCCGACGGGCCAGTGCCACCCGACGACCCCAGCCTCGTCCGACTCGCCGACGCTCTCGACACCCTGGAGCAGGAGGTACGCCGATCGTGAACGACCAGGCGGCTGACACCGTGGCCGGACAGGAAACCGTGGCCGGTGAAGGAGCTGTGGCCGACGCGGAAACCGTTGCCGGTACAGAACCGGTTGCCGGTGGAGGAGCGGGGGCAGGCGACGCCACACCGACTGCGGAGTCCGCGCGCAACGCCCTGGTCGCCCTGCGCGCGGAGGTCGGCAAGGCCGTCGTGGGTCAGGACTCCGCGGTCACCGGGCTGCTCATCGCGTTGCTCTGCCGCGGGCACGTACTCCTCGAAGGCGTACCGGGTGTCGCGAAAACCCTCATGGTGCGCGCCCTCGCGGCGGCGCTGCGGCTGGACACGAAACGGGTGCAGTTCACGCCGGACCTGATGCCCGGCGACGTGATCGGCTCGCTGGTCTACGACACCCGGACGGCGGAGTTCGAGTTCCGCAAGGGCCCGGTGTTCACCCACCTGCTGCTCGCCGACGAGATCAACCGGACGCCACCCAAAACGCAGGCCGCGCTGCTGGAGGCGATGGAGGAGCGGCAGATCTCGGTGGAGGGCACTGCCCGTGCACTGCCCGACCCGTTCGTGGTGGCGGCGACGCAGAACCCGATCGAGTACGAAGGAACGTATCCGCTGCCCGAGGCACAGCTCGACCGGTTCCTGCTCAAGCTGTCGCTGACGTTGCCGTCCAGGGAGGAGGAGGTCGAGGTCCTCGACCGCCACGCGGCCGGCTTCGACCCGCGCGACCTCGAAGCGGCGGGAGTCCGGCCCGTCGCGGGCCCGGCAGAGCTCGCCGCCGCCCGACAGGCGGTCGCCCAGGTCCAGATCCGTCCCGAGGTTCTCGGCTACGTCGTCGACATCTGCCGCGCGAGCCGGGAGTCACCGTCGCTGCGGCTCGGCGTCTCTCCCCGCGGTGCGACCGCCCTGATGCGGTCGGCACGGGCCTGGGCGTGGCTGTCCGGGCGTACCTTCGTCACACCGGACGACGTCAAGGCCCTCGCCCTCCCGGCACTCCGGCACCGCGTGGAGCTACGGCCGGAGGCCGAGCTCGAAGGTGTCTCCGCCGATGCGGTCCTGAACGGCATCCTGGCCAGCGTTCCGGTGCCCCGGTAGGGCTTCCGCGATGGCACTCACGGCTCGGACCGCACTGCTCGTCGTGGCGGGCGCGCTGGTCGTGGCGTTCGTCGTACCCTCGCGGCTCGGCATCGTCGTGGTCACCGCCGCCGTCCTGGCGCTGGCGTTCGTCGACCTGGCCCTGGCCGGCTCGGTGCGGCGGCTGTCGTTCGTCCGCGAGGGTGCCACGTCGGTCCGGTTGGGCGAGCAGGTCGAGGTCTCGCTCCTCGTCTCCCATCCGGGCGGGCGGCGCGTGCGGGGTGTCCTCCGCGACGCCTGGCCGCCGTCGGCCGGTGCGGTGACCCAGCGGCACGCGCTGGACGTGCCCGCCGGGGAACGCCGGCGCGTGACCACCAGGCTGCGGCCGACCCGGCGGGGCGACCGCCATGCGTACCGGGTCACGGTGCGCGCCGTCGGGCCGCTCGGTCTGGCGGCCCGGCAGGGTTCCCATGTGGTGCCGTGGACCGTCCGGGCGCTGCCGGCGTTCGAGGCTCGCAAACACCTGCCGTCCCGGCTCGCCCGGCTCCGCGAGCTCGACGGGCGGGCAAGCGTCCTGGTCCGCGGCCAGGGGACGGAGTTCGACTCGCTGCGGGACTACGTCGCAGGCGACGACGTCCGATCCATCGACTGGCGGGCCACCGCGCGGCGGCGTGGTGTCGTCGTCCGTACGTGGCGACCCGAGCGCGACCGGCATGTCCTGGTCGTCCTCGACACCGGTCGGACCTCGGCAGGTCGGGTCGGTGACGCGCCCCGGCTCGATCATGCGATGGACGCCGCACTGCTCCTGGCCGCCCTTGCGACGAAGGCGGGTGACCGGGTGGACCTGCTGGCGTACGACCGGCGGGCCCGGGTCGACGTCACGCGGGCCGGGCCGCAGGACGTGCTGCCACGGTTCAGCGCGGCGTTGGCCACCGTCGACAGTGAGCTCGTCGAGACCGACCACCGCGGACTGGCCACGGCCATCGCCCTGCGGGCCACCCAACGGTCCTTCGTCGTCCTGCTGACCGGACTCGACGCCGCCGTCATCGACGAGGGCCTGCTCCCGGTCCTGGGACCGCTGACGCGCCGGCACCTGGTCTGCCTCGCCGCGGTGGCCGATCCGCAGGTCGAGGCGATGCGACGGGGTCGCGGGGAAGCCGAAGCGGTCTACGCGGCCGCTGCGGCAGAACAAGCACGGGCCGAACGTCACCGGGTGACGGCCCGACTCGAACGCCTTGGACTCGTGGTCGTCGACGAGCCGCCCGCCCAGATCGCGCCCGCGTTGGCCGACACGTATCTCGCCCTGAAGAAGGCCGGCCGGTTCTAGTCTCGCCACGAAGAGGGCCGGAAGGCCTCAGGCGGCGTCCTGTGTCAGCCCTCTCTGTTGACGGGCGGATGGAGCGGCTCGCGTACCCGCTTTCACGGGTGTGGGCTCTCGCTCGCTGCCAGCGCCCGCTGCCCAAGGATCCGCGCGGCATCCCGGAGCTCAGGGCAGGTCAGGATCCGGTACGCCGCCGGGAGAACCGCGAGCTGTTCGGCGTACCACACCGGGTTGCTCGTGCTGCCGACCAGCCGGGTGGTCTCGGCGCCGAGCGCCTCGAGCCGCCCGAGTGTGCGCGGAAGGCAGGGCGCCACGGTGGCGATTGGTGCGTCGATGACGACCTCGACGGCGTAGTCCCAGCCGAGGGCGAGGTGCGCCTCGAGATCCGCCACCGGGTCGAGGTCGGCCGGTGGGGTGAAGGTGTCGTCGAGGATCTCCACGGACGCGACCCGGTCGATGCGGTAGGCCCGCCGGGCGTTGGTGTGGTGTGCCCAGCAGAGCAGGTACCACCGGCCGTGGCGTACGACGACCGCCCACGGGTCGACCTCGATGACCCGCTCCGACGAGCCGGCTTCGGTGCGGTAGCCAAGCCGCACCCGTCGGTAGGCCGAGCGGGCCTCGACGAGAGTCGTCGTGGTTGCGGGGTCGGGGCGGGCGGCGGCGCGGTCGGGGGCGGGTGCTGTGCTCCTGCGTACGGCCTCGGCCTGGGCGGCCACCGGCTCCGGGAGCGCCTGCACGATCTTGCCGAGGGCGCTGCCGACCAGGGTGGTGGGATCGCTGGCGTTGTGGTGACCGTCGAGTACGGCCATGACCAGGCCGAGTGCCTCGGCGGCGCCGAACATCAGCGGCGGCAGTCGAAGGCCCCGACCGAGGCGGTAGCCACCGTAGGGCCCACGGACGGACTCGATCGGAATGCCGGCCTCGCGGAGGATGCCGACATAGCGCCGGGCGGCACGTTCGGAGACGCCGAGCTTGTCGGCGAGCCGGTCCGCGGTGATGCCTGGGCTGGCCTGGACGAGTTCGAGGGTCAGCAGGGCCCGGGCTGTGGGGCTCGTGTCGTACGCCATCGGCAGTCTCGAATCCGGAAGTGGAACGTCCGGGTCGGACCCTACCGGTGCATCGCGCCGAGGGCCTCGATGCGTGGTCCGCCGTCTCCGGCTGAACCCTGGTGACGCCCAGCCCGCCAGCCGCCTCAGCCCGCCAGCCGCCTCAGCCCGCCAGCCGGCTCAGGCGGTCAGCCGGTCAGGCTCCTGAGCGGCCAGGTGGCCCGGCGGCCACCCGACGGCGTGTCTCGTCGAACGACTCCTCCGGGGAGGACGGACCGTCGATCGCCCACGTCGCGCCGGCCCTTTCGAGGGCCACGACATCGGAGTCCGGCCCGAGCACGGTCACGATGTCGTAGTCCGGCCGCTGAGGTAGCCCGGCGGCCAACTCGGCCACCAACTCGGGCGTGAGCGCACCCAGCTCCGAGTGAATGGGAAAGATGCCGTCCCAACCGCGCGCCCGCCGCACGCCTCCACGCGGCGGCAACATCGCGGCCACCCAGATCGGCGGCCGCGGTTGTTGGACGGCACCCGGCACGAGCCGCGCGTGCACGTGGAGGTGTGCACCGTCGTGGTCGACCCGCTCTCCTCGCAGGAGTAGGTCGAGGACCGCGAGACCTTCGTCGAGTAATGCAGCATGGACCTTCCGGTCTGCCGGCTCGCCGAAGGCGGTGAACTCCTCCGCCACGGGGACGCCGAGCCCGACGCCCAGGATCACCCGACCGCCGCTGAGGTGGTCGAGCGTCGTGACCTCCTTGGCCAGCTTCCACGGCCGGCGCCGTGGCACAGGCGTCACCATCGGGCCGATCTTGACCCGCGTCGTGCGAACGGCGATCGCCCCGAGCAGAACCCACGGAT
>JBOHED010000879.1:0-5957 GCA_050700915.1 Actinopolymorphaceae bacterium
GCGGCTGGGACTCGGCGGTCCCGTGGCGGGCGGGGCGCAGTACGTCTCGTGGATCCACGACCAGGACCTGGTGCGGGCGGTCGAGTTCCTGATCGGCCGCGACGACCTCGCTGCACCCGTCAACCTCTCAGGGCCTGTCAACCTCTCAGGGCCTGTCAACCTGGCCGCGCCCGAACCGCTGCCGCACCGGGACTTCATGGGTGCCCTGCGTTCGGCATGGGGAGTCCGCGTCGGTCTGCCCGCCACCAGGTGGATGGCCGAGCTCGGTGCCTTCGCCATGCGTACGGACACTGAACTGCTGCTGAAGAGCCGACGGGTCACGCCCGGCCGGCTGCGGGAAGCCGGCTTCTCCTTCGACTTCCCGCACTGGCCCGGCGCCGCCGAGGACCTCGTGCGCCGGGTCAGAACGGAACGGCGCGGTCAGACGTCGCGTTCCCAGCTGTCGTAGCGGGCGGCGATCCGGTAGCCGAGGGCTTCGTTGACGCCGATCATGTGGGAGTTGGACTCGGCGTTCCAGGTGTCCACCCAGCGCACCTGCGGCTCGGCCTCCGCGAGCCACGCCATCATCTCCGCCTTGAGCAGCAGGCCGAGCCGGTGGCCGCGGTGCGCCCGCGCGACCGCCGTGTCGTACTGGCCGGCCCACTCGGGCTGGTCGGGGTGGGCACCGACGATGGTGTGACCGGCCAGCGGTCCGTCGGAGCCCAGCCGGGCGATCAGGCGGTACATGTGGACGCCTTCCGCGTCGCGGGCGGCCTCGAAGGCACGGATCCGAGCGCCGTCGAAGACGTCGTCGTCGACCTCCATGTCGCCGGTCGGTGCGTCGTTGATGGCTCCGGTCAGCTCGGCCACGGCCTCGAGGAGATCGTCCGGAATCGCGTCGGTCACCCGGAGCAGCGTGTAGTCACGGGCCGCCTCGCGGGCCTTCTCGCGCAGCTCGGCGACGCTGTCATGGTCGACCGACTGGAGGTCCTGGCGCCGGTGCACCTCGACCAGAACCTTCGCGAAGCCCTTCTTCCTGGCGAACTCCGCAGGCCCCGAATCCGCCAGCGTGCCCGTTCCCACCAGCCGCCTGCCAGCCTTGCGTACCCGCTCCAGTGCCTCGTCGAGCAGGCGGGTTCCGTGGCCTTTGCGGCGTTCGTCCGGATGGACCAGGATCCCGATTCCGGCACGGTGCAGGTTCTCGCGGTGAGACAGATGCAACGACAGGTGACCGATCACCCGATCGGCCTCCCAGAGCAGCCATTTCTGGCCGGGCTCGCCGTCCCAGCCGTGGACCAGGTGCGCGACGTACGAGCGACGGGGCCAGGGCGGGTTCCACGGCTCGTCGGCCAACCGCGCGGCGTCGTCGAGAGCGATCGAGGCGTCGACGGCGGCGTCGTCCCGAGGGTCAAGGCGCTGGAGATCCATAGCAGCCAAGGGTGCGGCCAGAGGAGGCGGGAGGGCAACGGGATTTCGTCCCCGGCGGCGGCCGATCGGCCAGGGCACTTGCATGCCACGCCGCGGCGGCCGCTATGGTGGGTCACCTCATGCGGTATGCGCGACTCCTCCTTCGCTGCCGCGGCGGGGCCCTCTAAGAGGCCGGGCTCCTCGCCGCGGAGTTCTTCGACGTCCTGGCCGCGCCACCACGTCAGCGAGAACCGAAGCGAAGATCTGCGAGGACTTCCGATGCCCAACCGCCAGTGTCCCAGCGCCATGCCCTTCCACCGCTACCACGCCTTCCCGCCCGTCGAGCTGCCCGACCGCACCTGGCCCGACGCCCGGATCACCCGGGCCCCCCGCTGGCTGTCGACCGACCTCCGTGACGGCAACCAGGCCCTCATCGACCCGATGAGCCCGGCTCGCAAACGCCGGATGTTCGACCTGCTGGTCAAGATGGGCTACAAGGAGATCGAGGTCGGTTTCCCGTCGGCGAGCCAGGCCGACTTCGACTTCGTACGCCAGTTGATCGAAGAGGAACTGGTCCCCGACGACGTGACGATCTCCGTCCTGACCCAGGCCCGCGAGGAGCTGATCGAACGCACCGCCCAGTCGCTGGTCGGTGCGAAGCGCGGCACGATCCACCTCTACAACGCCACGGCCCCGCTGTTTCGCCGCGTCGTCTTCGGCGTGGACCGCGAGGAGTGCAAGGCATTCGCGGTCAACGGCACCGAGTGGGTGATGAAGTACGCCGACCAGCTGCTCGCCGACACCGACTTCGGCTACGAGTACAGCCCGGAGATCTTCGTCGACACCGAACTCGACTTCGCCCTCGAGGTCAGCGAGGCCGTCATGGACATGTGGCAGCCCGACGCCGGTCGCGAGATCATCCTCAACTACCCCTGCACGGTCGAACGTTCGACGCCCAACGTCTACGCCGACCAGATCGAGTGGATGAGCCGGCAGCTGTCCCGGCGCGAGCATGTCTGCCTGTCGGTCCACACCCACAACGACCGGGGCACGGCGATCGCCGATGCGGAGCTGGCCGTGATGGCCGGCGCCGACCGGATCGAGGGCTGCCTGTTCGGCAACGGCGAACGCACCGGCAACGTCTGCCTGGTGACGCTCGGGCTGAACCTCTTCTCGCAGGGCATCGACCCGCAGATCGACTTCTCCGACATCGACCAGATCCGCCGCACCGTGGAGTACTGCAACCAGCTGCCGGTGCACCCGCGGCACCCCTACGCCGGTGACCTCGTCTACACCGCCTTCTCCGGCTCCCACCAGGACGCGATCAAGAAGGGCCTGGAGGCGCACGAGCGGGCGGCCGCTGCTGCCGGCGTGCCGGTGCGGGAGTTCGCCTGGGAGGCGCCGTACCTGCCGATCGACCCGAAGGACGTCGGTCGTACGTACGAAGCGGTGATCC
This sequence comes from Actinopolymorphaceae bacterium, assembly GCA_050700915.1. Taxonomy (GTDB): domain Bacteria; phylum Actinomycetota; class Actinomycetes; order Propionibacteriales; family Actinopolymorphaceae; genus Thermasporomyces. The sequence goes on from JBOHED010000879.1 coordinate 2,843, forward strand.
GGGTCAACTCCCAGTCCGGCAAGGGCGGCGTGGCCTACGTGATGAAGGCCGAGCACCACCTGGACCTTCCGCGGCGGCTGCAGATCGAGTTCAGCCGGATCGTGCAGGGCCACACCGACAGCGAAGGCGGTGAGGTTCCGGCGGCGGACATCTGGCGGATCTTCGAGGCGGAGTACCTCAACCCTGGTGGGGATCTCGCGCTCGACTCCGTACACAGCTCGACGATGACGAACGGCCGCGACGCGTTGACGGTCGACGTCCTGGCCGCGGGGGAGCGGCGCACACTCTCCGGTGCGGGCAACGGTCCTATCGCGGCGTTCGTCGACGCGATCGCCCAGGTGGGCATCGACGTCCGGGTCCTCGACTACAGCGAGCACGCGCTCGGCGCGGGCGGCGACGCCACCGCGGCCGCCTACGTCGAGTGCGAGGTCGGCGACGACGTCTGCTGGGGTGTCGGCGTCGACGCCAACATCGTGAGCGCCTCGCTCAAGGCCGTCGTCTCCGCCGTCAACCGCGCCCGGGCGGCGTAAGGGTCGTCCAGGAGCGGAGCACCTCACCCACGGCGGTGTCGGCGTGGGGGCGCGCGAGCGCCTCGGCGTGGGCGCGTTCGAGGACGTCGGCCACCAGCACCCGCTGCTGGCTGTCGGCCGACGCGATCGCGGCGTGCACCATGGCGAGGCTCATGAGGTTGTCGGGCCCCTCGCCCATCGGACGGGTGCCGGAACGCAACGCCTGAACGAAGTCCCGCAAGGAGCCAGCGATTCCGTCGGGTGGATCCACTTCGCCGGAGTCGCTCACCGGCGCGGTCGCCCGGCCCTCGACGACCTCGAGGGTCGGGGGACCGTCGCCATCCCACAGCGTCGTACCGTGCGCGCCGCTCGCCCGCCACGCGGAGTTCCACGAGGTCTCCAGCCCCTCGCTGCACCAGCTGCCGGTGTAGACGAAGCGGGAGCCGTCGTCCATCTCGAAGATCGCCGTCGTCGCGGCGTCGCCGGCGTACCAGCTCCATCCGGGGTTGTACTCGTCGCAGTAGACCGCGACCGGCTCGGCGCCGGTGAGGAACCGCGTGCTGTCGAAGGTGTGGATCGCCATGTCGAGCACCAGCGGATGGTCCATGGCGTCGCGGAAGCCACCGAAGTGCGGAGCCTTGAAGAACTCCGCCACCAGGATGCCGTGCCCGCCAAGCTGCCGGATCATCCGCCGGAACGCGAACAGGTGCGGGTTGTAGCGACGGTTCTGGCTGACCATGAACAGCCGGTCGTACGCCTCCGCCGCGGCCACCAGTTCCAGGGCCTCCGCGAGGGTTGCCGCCAGTGGCTTCTCACCCAGGACAGGGAGTCCGTGGCGCAACGCCTGCATCGTCACCGGATGGTGCGCCTCCGGGATCGTCACGTCGACCACGAAGTCGGCGGCCGCCTCGTCGACCAGGTCCTCCAGCGAGGTGGCGACCGGAACCCCACTCATGCCCGCGGCGTCCAGGGCGGCCTTGGCCGCCACGACGTCGAGATCGACGACCCCGGAGAGCACGATGTCCTCGGCCGACTGCAGATTCCGCAGCCAGCCGCGGCCCATCCCACCGACCCCGACAAGGATGGCCCGCAAGGGCGGGTTGACAGCGGCATCGCCTACGGTGGCGGGCTCCGTCACGACTGCTCCTTCCCTGTACCGGTGGGACCGGTGGCGTCGTACCACCCCAGCGGGCTGTTGCGCAGCTTCGGAAGGTCACGACCGTCCTCGGCCGGCGCCGCCCAGGCCACGGCGTTCGCGATCACCGTCCGCACCTCGGCCTGGTGGTAGACCGGGTACGCCTGGTCGCCCGGGCTGAAGTAGAAGATCCGGCCGTTGCCGCGGTAGAACACACAGCCGCTGCGGAACACCTCGCCTCCGCTGAACGAACTGACGAAGACCAGCTCGTCCGGGTCGGGGATGTCGAAGACCTCGCCGTACATCTCCTGGGCCGGGATCACGATCGGGCTGGGTACTCCGCGGGCGACCGGGTGCCGAGGCTTGAGCGTCCACACCAGCTCCCGGTCGTCGCCACCACGCCAGCGCAGTGTGCAGGTCGTGCCCATCAGCCGGCGGAAGATCTTCGACAGGTGTCCGGAGTGCAGGACGACGAGACCCATGCCACCGAGGACATGGCGCTGGACCCGCTCGACCACCTCGTCGGAGACGTCACCGTGCGCGGCGTGACCCCACCAGGTCAGGACGTCGGTGCCGTCCAACACCTCCTCGGTGAGACCGTGCTCGGGATCGGCGAGGGTCGCGGTGCGGATCTTTGCGGCCGGCCCAAGCCGCTCGGCGATACCCGCTGCGACCGCGCCGTGGATCCCTTCCGGATAACGCTGTCGTACGGAGTCTTCGGTGGTCTCGTGGACGTTCTCGTTCCACACGGTGACTCGGATGGTGCGCTCGCTCGTGCCCATGTCTCCCACAAGGTGATCAGCTGGCATTGGTCGTCTCGTGTCGTGCGCGCCGGCCGTCATGGTCGGCGCGGGGTGGCGCGATCGTCTGTCCCTTGGTCCATCGGGCCGGGATAAGCCCGCCTCCCGACACTTCCCCTTCGATGCTGGCGAGGGCCAACTCGACCGCGCCGCGGGTCATCTCCCGGATGGGCAGCTCCGATCGCGCGACGGGAAGGTCGCTCGCGAGGTCAGGCGTCGCGCTGATCACGGCCAGCGATAGGTCGCGCGGGATCGAGTACCCGGCCTCGCGCAAGATGGCGGGCATGGCGGGTACCTCGTGGTGCAGGATGACCGCGGTGGGCGCCGGATCGGCGGCGAGCATGGCGCGTGCCCGGCGGACAAGGGTCCGGTGCGACGGCGACGAGCGCATGACGGTCAGGTGGACACCCGCCTCCCGAGCGGCCGCGCGCGCCCCGGCCACGGCCCGCGGGGCGTAGTTGAGACCGGCGCGAAACTCCGCATCCGAGGAACCCACGAACGCCAATGCGCGGTGACCCGCGCGCACGAGTTCCCCGACGGCCAACGCGGCCGCGCCCTCGAAGTCGTAGTCGGACCACGGCAGGCCGCCGCTGACCCGCGGCCGCCCCAGCAACGCGGCGGGGAAGCCGAGGTCGTTGAGCACCGGGATCCGCGGGTCGTCGGTCAGCACC
>JBOHED010000880.1:0-8216 GCA_050700915.1 Actinopolymorphaceae bacterium
GCGATCCTCGAAGACGAACGCCTGCTCAAGCGGCTGGTCTCCGGCGAGTTGGCCGACGTGGCGAAGACCTACGGCACCGAGCGGCGTACCGTCCTGCTCGAGTCGTCCGGCCAGACCGTCACGAGCACGGTGCCGCTCGAGGTGGCCGACGACCCGTGCTGGGCGCTGCTGTCGTCGACCGGGCTGCTCGCCCGGGCCGCCGGTCCCGATCCGCTGCCGACGGAGGGGGCGAGGGCCAAGCACGACGTGGTGATCTCCGCCGTCCGAGCCACCGTGCGCGGCCAGGTCGGCCTCGTCACCAGCAACGGGCGACTGATCCGGCTCGGCGTCCTCGACATGCCGGCGCTGCCACCGACCGCCAACGCGCCGAACCTCCAGGGCGGCGCGCCGCTCAGTGAGTTCGTCTCCCTGGAGTCCGGCGAGCGGGCGCTGTGCCTGACGACGTTCGATCCCGACTCCCCCGGCCTCGCCCTGGGAACGAAAGACGGTGTGGTCAAACGGCTCCAGCCCGACCACCTCACCAACCGGGACAGCTGGGAGCTCATCGGGCTCAAGGACGGCGACCGAGTGGTCGGGGCGACCGAGCTCGGAACGGGCGACGAGGACCTGGTCTTCATCACCAGCGACACGCAGTTGCTGCGCTTCCCCGCCTCCGTCGTACGCCCACAGGGACGAACCGCCGGCGGGATGGCCGGGATCCGGCTCGGCCCCGACGCCCGGGTGGTGTTCTTCGGCGCTGTGCCGTCAGGCAAGTCCGCGGTCCAGGATGCGGTCGTGGTCACGGTCGCCGGGTCGCTGTCGGCCCTGCCTGGTACGGATGCGGGCACGGTGAAGGTCACGCCCTACTCGGAGTACCCCGCGAAGGGCCGGGCCACCGGCGGCGTCCGCTGCCATCGCCTGCTGAAGGGCGAGGACGCGTTGCTGCTCGGCTGGGCGGGTGTAGGACCCGCCCGGGCGGCCGCGGCGAGCGGTGCGGTCATCGACCTGCCGGAGGCGACGGGCAGGAGGGACGGTTCCGGAGTGACGGCCAGCCAGCCGATCACCGCCGTCGCCGGACCGCTCGCCTGAGCACGCCTCCCGCAAATGACCACGCTGAGTAGGTCTCTGGTAGCCGGGACAGGTGTCGGCACATGGTCCGGATACCTCAAGCATGCTCAGCGTGGTCATTCGCTGCGCGGATCGAGCGACGTGGCAGGCTATGCGGGTGCGTCGACGCCTCGGCATCCTCCTGACCCTCATGGCGATGACCGCGTCCGCAGCACTTGCCGGGTGCTCGGCTGATCCCCCCGCGAACCCGCGGTCGACGCTCGTCGAGGCGAAGCACACGCTCGACGCGACCAGGACGGTGCGCTTCCGGGTGACGAGCGCCGGCCTCCCCGAGGCTGGCGCCGTCCTTGTCGGCGGCGACGGCATCGCCAAGAGACCGGCCGCCTTCTCCGGGCGCTTCCGGGTCGCGACCGGCGGTGTTGCGCTCACCCTGAGGGTCGTCTCGCTCGACGGCACGTTGTACGCCCAGATCCCGTTCACCGAACGGTTCGTCGCCACCGACCCCGACCGGCTCGGCATCGCCGACCCGGCGCTGATGCTCGACCCGAAGCAGGGACTGTCGTCGTTCCTGACCGGGGCGAAGCGGCTGACCCACGTGGGACAGTCCCGCTCCGGAAAGGAAGTCCTCACCCAGGTCAAGGCCCGGCTGCCCGCGAAGGTCGTCGGCCGGCTGCTGATCGTCGCCGACCCTGGCGCGTCGTTCGAGACGCACTTCTTCGTCGCCGAGGACACGGGTCAGCTGCGCAAGGCGACGTTCCGCGGGCCGTTCTACGGCAAGAACTCCACGACCACCTACACCGTCGTCCTCGACCGCTACGGCGCACCGGCGACCATCACCAAGCCCGGCAAGGGCGTCTGACGCGTGACTGGCACACCGAACACCCCCGGGAGGGTTCCGACACGCATGCGTTCCCGGTCGCACCTGGTGCTGGCGTGCGTGGCGGTGCTGCTCGCCGCGGCCGACACCTATGTGGTGGTTCTTGCGCTGCCGGACATCATGGTCGGCGTCGGCCTCGACGTCGACGAACTCCAGCGGGCGACGCCGGTCATCTCCGGCTTCCTCCTCGGCTACGTCGCGATGCTGCCGCTGATCGGGCGACTCTCGGACCTGTTCGGTCGTACGCCTGTGCTGGTCGCGGCGGTGCTGCTCTTCGCCCTGGGGTCACTGCTCACCGCTGCGTCGTACGACCTCGGCATCGTCGTCGTCGGAAGGTTCCTGCAGGGCGTGGGTGGTGGCGGACTCGTACCGGCGACACTTGCCCTGGTCGCCAACCTCTGGCCGCCTGAGCGCCGCGGCGTCCCGCTCGGTGTCGTCGGAGCCGTGCAGGAACTCGGCAGCGTGGTCGGTCCGCTCTACGGTGCCGTCATCCTGCTCGTCGCCGACTGGCGGATGATCTTCTGGGTCAATCTCGGCTGCGGTTTGCTCCTGGCGCTGGGTTTCCGACGCACCACGGCCGGGACCGGGGCGCCGTTGCGTCCACCCCGCGATCTTCCAGGCGTCGTGCTCGCCCTGCTCACCACCACCGCGCTCACACTCACCCTCACCGCACCCGGACGACTGGTCACCGACGTCACCCTCGGGCTGGCGTTCATACCGTTCACGGGCGAGTCACGCCTCGCGACGCCGATCGGTGCCGCCACCCTCGTCCTGGCCGTTCTCTTCGTCGTACGTCAGGCGACCGCCGCCGGGCCGCTGCTCGACCTCCGCAGGCTGCCGACGATCGTCGCGGCGGCCGACTTCCCGGGCGCCGTCCTGCTGGGCCTGGCGCTGGGTGGAGTCGTCCTCACGTTCGCGGTCGCGGACCCGGCGACGGAGATCCTCTCGCCGGCTGGGCCGTGGCTACTCGGCGCAGCCGTGGTGTGCGCGCTCGCCTTCGGCTGGCGCCAGCTCCGTGCCACGAACCCGATCGTGCCGCGCCGAACCCTCACCGCACCGGCAGCGTGGGGTGCGCTGGTCGTCAGCTTCTTCACTGGCGCGGCGCTCATCGCCGCGCTCGTCGACGTGCCGATCTTCGCCCGGGCCACCCGCTATCCGGACTCTCAGTTCGGCGCCGCGCTCGTCCTGCTGCGCTTCCTCGTCGCCCTGCCCGTCGGTGCTCTCGTCGGCGGCTGGCTCACGCGTCGGATCCAGCCGGCCCTGCTCACGGCCGCCGGCATGGCGATGAGCGCCGCCGCGTTCGTCGCCATGGCCGGGTGGCGACAGGACGCCCTCGACGGTTCCTGGAGCCACGTCGCCCTTGTCGTGGGCGGGTTCGGTTTCGGACTCGCCATCGCACCTGTCAACGCCGCCTTGCTTGCCGCGACCCGGGCCGAGACCCACGGGGTCGCGAGCGCCCTCCTGGTAGTCGCGCGGATGGTCGGCATGCTGGTCGGCCTGTCGGCACTCACGGCGGTCGGGCTGCGGCGGTTCTTCGCCGAGCAGGCGCGGATACCGACACCGGAGAAGCTCTGCCCGGAAACACCCGCTCAGTGTCCTGCGTACGCCGACGCGCTCCGCGACGCGGCCATCCTCCAGCTCCACACCATCTTCGCCGGGGCCGCCTGCTGCGCCGCCGCGGCTGCCGTCATCGCAATGTTCACCCTGCGCTCACCGCTGCACGGACGCGACAGCGCTAAGCCCCGGACGCGCGATTCGCGACCGACCGCTGCACCAACCAGTTGACCACCCACAGCGCGAGCCCGACGACGAGCAGGACGCCGGCGATCACGTACTGCTGAGGGTCGCGGCCGGACCACGGCGTGGCCAGATAGAAGCAACTGATGATGCCCAGCAGCGGAAAGACCGTCGGTGCGCGGTAGTGCTCGTGCTCGACCCGGTCTCTGCGCAGCACGAGCACTGCGGCATTGACGAGAGTGAAGACGCAGAGCAGCAGCAGCGCCGTCGTACCGCCGAGGTCACTGACGCCGCCCCAACTTGCCAGGCCGATGGCCAGGAGGGAGGTGAAGAAGATCGCGACCCACGGTGTACGCCGGAACGGGTGCACGGTCCCCAGGACCGACGGCACGATCTGCTCCCGCGACATGCCGTAGACCAGCCGCGACGCCATCATCATGTTGATCAGCGCGGAGTTGGTCACCGCGAACAGCGCGATCAGCGAGAACAGCCACAGCGGGAACCAGGAGGCACCCACCCGGACGACCTCGAGCAGCGGCCCGGTCGACTCGCCCAGGATGTCGAGCGGAACGAGTGCGGTGGAGACGAAGGCCACCAGCATGTAGATGACGCCGGTAATGGCGATGCCCACAAACAGTGCCCGCGGGAACGTCCGCTGCGGATCGGTGGTCTCCTCCGCCATGTTGACCGAGTCCTCGAAACCCACCAGGGCGAAGAACGCCAGCGCCGCGCCGCTCACCACGAGCCCGAACGTCGTGCCCTCGGAGTTGAACTCCAGCGCGTTGCCGGCATCCCCGATGCCGCGGCTCAGCGCCACCGCGCCGATCACGATGATGAGGACGAGCCCAGACAGCTCGACGCAGGTGAGGAAGACGTTGAACTTCACCGACTCGGAGACGCCGCGAAAGTTGATCAGGGCGAGGACGATGAGGAATCCGATCGCCACCGGGAGCGTCGGGACGGTCCAGAACTCCTGCAGGTAGTCGCCACCGAACGCCCGCGACGCCGCACCCGCCGACGTGAGCCCCGAGCACATGACGGCGAAGGCCACCATGAACGTGAGGAAGTGGATGCCGAACGCTCGCTGCGTGTAGAGCGCGGCTCCGGCGGCCTTGGGGTACTTGCCGACCAGTTCGACATAGGAGGTAGCAGTGAACATCGCTACGATGAACGACAGGCCGAACGACATCCACGCGGCACCACCGACCTCGCCCGCGACGGTGCCTGTCAGCGCGTAGATACCGGTACCGAGGATGTCGCCGATGACGAAGAAGAGCAGCAGTTTGGGACCGATGACGCGGCGAAGCTCAGGCTGCGCACCCGGCTCTGTCGCGGCTGTTCCGGTCGACTCAGACACCCGCCATTCCCCCTTAGCGCCCGTGAACCATGATCGCGATCGTCCGCTCAAGCACCGTACCGGGTCACGGGTGTGCACTCAACGATGTGACAGAGAAGGCAACGAAATAACCGGCATGCCTCCGGCGGACGGGTCAGCGGAAGGCGGCAACGAAAGCGTCAGGCGTCGATCCGTGACTCGTCGAGATCACGCGCGCCCGCGACCAGGAACTCCCTGCGGGGTGCGACGTCGTTGCCCATGAGGAGTTCGAAGACCGCCTCCGCCTCCTCCGCCCCCGCGGCCGTGAGTCGCCTCAGTGTGCGGTGCCGCGGATCCATCGTGGTCTCGGCCAACTGGCCGGCATCCATCTCCCCGAGCCCCTTGTAGCGCTGGGGCGGCTCCTTGTGCCGGATGCCGCGCTTCTCGAGCTGGACCCGGGTGCGGTGGTACTCGGCGTCGGAGTAGGTGTAGATGTACTTGTCCTGACCCTTCTTGGGGTTGACCAGCTCGATCCGATGCAACGGCGGGACGGCGGTGTAGACCCGACCGCCCTCCACCAGCGGCCGCATGTAGCGCCAGAACAGCGTCGCCAGCAGGCAGCGGATGTGGGCGCCGTCGGAGTCGGCGTCGGCCATGAACACGATCTTGCCGTAGCGGGCGCTGTCCAGGTCGAACGTACGGCCAGAACCCGCGCCGACCACCTGGATGATCGCCGCGCACTCGACGTTCTTCAGCATGTCGGTGACCGACGCCTTCTGGACGTTGAGGATCTTGCCGCGGATCGGCAGCAACGCCTGGAACTCGGAGTCGCGGGCGAGCTTCGCAGTGCCGAGCGCGGAGTCGCCCTCGACGATGAACAGCTCGCTGCGGTCGACGCCGGTCGACCGGCAGTCGGCGAGCTTCGCCGGCAACGCCGACGACTCCAGGGCGTTCTTGCGCCGCTGGGCGTCACGGTGCTGGCGGGCCGCCAGACGCGCCCGTGCCGCCGCGACGACCTTCTCCAGGGCCGCGCGTGCCTGCGCCTTCTGGCCACGCTTGGCGGAGGTGAGGAATGCCTTGAGCTCCTTCCGGACGATCGCCGCCACGATCCCCGACGCGGCCGGCGTGCCGAGGATCTCCTTGGTCTGGCCCTCGAACTGCGGCTCGGCCAGGCGTACGGCCACGACGGCCGTGAGGCCTTCGAGAATGTCGTCCTTGGTGACGTCGGGTTCGTTGGTACGTAGCAGCCGCGAACCGCGCAACACGTCGTTGACGGTCTTGGTCAGCGCTCGTTCGAAGCCCTGCAGGTGAGTGCCGCCCTTGGTGGTGGCGATGACGTTGACGAACGAACGGATCTCGGTCTCGTAACTGGTCCCCCAGCGGACGGCGATGTCGACACCGAGGTCACGCTCCACGTCCTGCGGGCTGAGGTGACCCTTGGCGTCGAGAACCTGCACGGTCTCGGTGAAATGGCCTTCGCCCTGCAGTCGGATGACACCGGTGACCGCCTCGTCAGGGGCGAGGAACTCGGTGTACTCGGCGATGCCGCCGTCGTGCCGGAACCTTTCCTCCCGTGGACCGCCGTTGCCCTCGGCGTCCACCCGCTCGTCGCGGACGACCATCTCGAGCCCGGGGACGAGGAACGACGTCTGTCGGGCCCGGGTGACGAGCTCGTCGAAGCCGAAGACCGCGTCCTTGGTGAAGATCTGCCGGTCCGGCCAGAAGCGCACGCGGGTGCCGGTCGTCCCCTTCCTGACCCGGCCGACCTTGGACAGCCCCGATCCCTTCTTGAACGACGCGTTGGGCCCGTCGCCGGTGAAGCTCCCCGGCTCGCCCCGGCGGAAGCTCATCGCCCAGGTCGCGGGGGCGCGGTCGACAGCGACGTCGAGGCGCTCGGAGAGTGCGTTGATCACGGACGCGCCGACACCGTGCAGGCCGCCGGACGCGGTGTAGGAGATGCCGCCGAACTTGCCTCCGGCGTGCAGGCGGGTGAAGACGACCTCGACGCCGGAGAGCTTCGTCCGCGGTTCGACGTCGACGGGGATGCCACGACCGTTGTCACCGACCTCGGCCGAGCCGTCGGCGTGCAGGATGACCTCGATCCGGCTGCACGCCTTCTGGAGCGCCTCGTCCACCGCGTTGTCGATCGGCTCCCACAGGCACTGCATGAGGCCGCGGGTGTCGGTGGAGCCGATGTACATGCCTGGCCGTTTTCGTACGGCCTCGAGGCCTTCGAGCACCGTGAGGTGGCGAGCGGTGTAGCCAGAGTGATCGAGGTCCGCCGACCGCGTGGACAAGGACCGCTCCTCTCCGTGGTCTCGTTGCTACGTTTCGTGGAAAAGGCGTTGCTGAGAGGCCGCTCCCGCCTGTTGAGCGCTCCCAGGCTACCGACGCGAAGGGACATGTCCGCACTCCCACGCCGGGCACGGACGGCGGAGTGACGTTGGCCACAGAGGCAAGCGCCATACGACCACATGCGGCCGCCAACGGTCCCTTTTTGCGCGGAGCGCGGAACGAATCAGGGCCCTTCGGAGTGGCGCGGACCGCCCCGCCGGGGTCAAGCTTGCCCTAACGACACCACCGGTTCCGGCGGCTGGGCGGGAAGAGCCGGCACCTGGTTGGATGTTGACGGAGTTGGAGTACTCGACAACGGAGAGAAGATCACGTGACTGCTGCAGTTGCCACGCCACTCTCGGCCGCGGACCGTTGCGACCGCTGTGGCGCCCAGGCGTACGTCCGGGTGTCCCTGGCGTCCGGCGGCGAACTGTTGTTCTGCGCACACCACGGTCGCGAGCACTCGGACAAGCTTCGGGAGGTCGCGACCGACATCCAGGACGAGACCAACCGACTGGGTGTGGAAACGGACACCCCCAACTGACCTCGGGTGGCGTCCGCAGGGGGCGCCTCGCTCGACCTCCAACCCGATCCGTGCCGGCCATCCACGTGGTGGCCGGCACGTTGACGTCCACAGGCCTGATCTCGGCGAGCCGAGCCGGTTCGTCCGGTTGTCGCCAGGTCCGTTCCGTGCCGTCCGGTTCACCCGGGCAACGCCGCCGATTTTCGGGGTTCGGCGACGTGGACCCGATCGGTGTCAGTCGAGAAAGTCGCGGAGTACCTGGGAACGGCTGGGGTGGCGGAGCTTGCTCATCGTCTTTGACTCGATCTGGCGGATCCGCTCCCGGGTCACGCCGTAGACCTTGCCGATCTCGTCCAGCGTCTTCGGCTGACCGTCGGTGAGCC
>JBOHED010000881.1:0-3314 GCA_050700915.1 Actinopolymorphaceae bacterium
AAGGCCGCAAAGCGCGGCGCCGAACGCACCGCCGGCAACGGCATCGTCGTCGCCAACGACGGTGCCCTCCTCGAGATCAACTGCGAAACCGACTTCGTCGCCAAGAACCAGCAGTTCCAGGCGCTCGGTAACGCCTTGGTCGCACTGGCGAGTGCGACCAAGGTCTCCAGCTCCGACGAGCTCCTGGCCGCGAAGGGCTCGGACGGCAAGACGGGTGCCGAAGCGATCGACGAACTTGCCGCCGTCATCGGTGAGAAGCTCGCCCTTGGGCGGGTTGCGGCGTTCGAGGGGGAGACGGCGGTCTACCTTCACCGGCGCGCGACCGACCTGCCGCCGCAGGTGGGAGTGCTGGTCGCCTACGAAGGCAGTGGGGAGGACGCGGCCAAGGCGGCCGCCATGCAGATCGCGGCGATGCGTCCGGAGTACGTCAGCCGCGACGACGTGCCCGCCGAGGTCGTCGAGAGCGAACGCCGGATCGCCGAGGAGACCGCCCGGAACGAAGGGAAGCCCGAGCAGGCCCTGCCCCGGATCATCGAGGGCCGGGTGAACGGATTCTTCAAGGACGCCGTACTCGTCGAGCAGCCGTCCGTCCACGACCAGCAGAAGACGGTCGGACAGGTGCTGGCCGAGGCGGGCGTCACGGTGACCCGCTTCGCACGCTTCGAGGTGGGCCAGTAGCACCGAAGATCCACCTCACGCGGAACACCAGATTTTCGCGCGAAACACCACCACAAGGGCGACGCCCGGGTGGGGCGGTACGCACCAAGCGGCCGACAGCCACGTAACGTCGGTGAGGAGGCGGGGTCGTGGAGGCAGATGTCGTGGGAGTAGCGCAATGACGACCGAAACGACTCCGGCCACGCCGGCTCCCGGGGCGACTCCGATGCCGTTTCGCCGGGTCGTTCTGAAGTTGTCCGGTGAGGTGTTCGGCGGCGGCAGACTCGGCGTCGACCCCGATGTCGTGTCGAGTATCGCCGCCCAGATCGCCGACGTGGTCCGCGACGGTGTACAGGTGGCGGTCGTCGTTGGCGGCGGCAACTTCTTCCGCGGTGCCGAACTCGAGCACGGCGGCATGGACCGGGCTCGCGCCGACTACATGGGCATGTTGGGCACGGTCATGAACTGCCTCGCACTCCAGGATTTTCTGGAGAAGCAGGGGGTGGACACCCGGGTACAGACGGCGATCACCATGGGCCAGATCGCCGAGCCCTACATTCCCCGGCGGGCGATCCGGCACCTCGAAAAGGGCCGGGTCGTCATTTTCGGTGCCGGGTCGGGCATGCCGTACTTCTCCACCGATACCGTTGCCGCCCAGCGCGCCCTCGAGGTGGGCGCGGAGGTGCTGCTGAAGGCGACGTCGGTCGATGGTGTCTACGACGCCGATCCCAAGCAGGTGCCTGAGGCGCGGATGTTCGAGCAGGTCAGCTTCGCCGAATGCCTGCGGCGCCGCCTCCGGGTCGCCGACGCCACGGCGTTCAGCTTGTGCATGGAGCACAAGTTGCCGATCATCGTCTTCAACCTCCTCCAGGACGGCAATATCGCGCGGGTCGTCCGAGGTGAGAGGATCGGAACGCTCGTCTCAGCCGACCCCTGACCGAGGCCGTACGAACGAGTGGCTGGTGAGCGGATCTGGACGGGGCGGCCTCACGGAGCACCACCACCCGACCGTACGCGTGCGGCCGGTCCCGCCGGGCGGCCGTGCCGAACAACTGAGGACAAGGAGATCGCGACCGTGACCATCGACCAGACTCTCCGCGACGCGGAACAGAAGATGGGCAAGGCCGTCGACTTTGCCAAGGAGGAGTTCGCCGCGATCCGTACGGGCCGTGCGCACCCGGCAATGTTCGCGAAGATCCAGGCGGACTACTACGGCTCGCCGACACCCATCCAGCAGTTGGCCTCGTTCCATATTCCCGAGGCACGGCTCGTCGTCATCACGCCGTACGACAAGAACGCCCTCGGCGGGATCGAGAAGGCGATCCGCGACTCCGACCTCGGTGTCAACCCGGCCAACGACGGTGCCGTGATCCGCATCGTGCTGCCGGATCTCACCGCCGAACGCCGCAAGGAGTACGCCAAGCTCGCCCGGACGAAGGCCGAGGATGCCCGGGTGTCGGTGCGCAACATCCGTCGGCACGCGAAGGAGACGCTCGACCGTCTGGCCCGCGACGGCGACGCCGGCGAGGACGACGTCAACCGTGCTGAGAAGCACCTCGACTCGTCGACCCGCAAGTACGTCGGCCAGATCGATGACGTGCTCAAGCACAAGGAAGAAGAGATCCTCGAGGTCTAGGGCGTGTGGAAACCGTACACAGCCTCCGGGTCAGTCGCCTGTGCGTGACATCGTGACCGCACCACCCGAGGGAGAAGACACCGACACGAGACGGTCGTGGCGAAGGGGCCGTCTCGGCCGCAACCTGACGGCCGCGATCGGCGTCGGTGCGCTGCTGGGCGCGATCGTCGTGGGGTCGTTGTTCATCGTCAAGTCCCTCTTCCTGGCCTTCGTGGTCGTGGCGGTGGGTGTCGCGGTCATCGAACTCTCCCTCGTCCTCCGTCCCGCCGGAGTCCGGCTCCCGCGCGTCCCGCTTCTGGCCGGCGTCGTTGGCATGCTGGTCGGGGCGTATGTCGGGCAGACTCCGGCGTTGGTGGGTGCCCTCGGGCTCACGACGCTCGCGATCTGCTTCGGCAGGCTGACCGGGGGTCGGGAGGGATTCGTACGCGATGTGACGGCGGGCGTCTTCGTGGCGCTCTACGTACCCTTCCTCGCCGGGTTCGCGATATTGCTGCTGCGCCCGGACGACGGACCCTTCCGGGTTCTGATCTTCGTGGCGGTCGCGGTGGCGAGCGACGTGGGCGGTTACGCCGCCGGGGTCTTGTTCGGACGCCACAAGCTCGCGCCGGAGATCAGTCCCGGCAAGACCGTGGAGGGTCTGGCCGGTTCGGCGTTGTTCTGCCTGGCGGCCGGAGTCGCCGGGGTGGTGATCCTGCTCGGTGGCACCTGGTGGGCCGGCCTGATCCTGGGCGTGGCCGCCACTGTCACGGCGACGCTCGGCGACCTCGTGGAGTCGATGCTCAAACGCGATCTCGGGATCAAGGACATGGGGAGCCTCCTGCCCGGCCACGGCGGGGTGATGGACCGGCTGGACTCGTTGCTCCCGACGGCATTGGTGAGCTGGCTAGTGCTGACCCTGCTGGTACCTCCCGGCTGACGATGGTCACTCTCCACCTCGTACGCCATGCCGACGTGGTGACCGACGACGGTCCCGCGTCGGGTTGGGCGCTGCATCCTGGAGCGGAGGACGGGATCGCCGAAC
>JBOHED010000882.1:0-3982 GCA_050700915.1 Actinopolymorphaceae bacterium
GGGTGTCGAGGAGCAGCCGGAGCCGGGCATCGGCCAGGTCGCGGTCCTCCCTGGTGGTACGCCGCGCCGACTCGACCGCCGACTCGGCCTCCGCCAGACGGGACCGGAGCCGCCGGGTCTCCGCGTCCATCCGCGCCACGTCCCCGGACGCCCGTTCTCGCGCGTCGGCGGCGAGTTCGGCGCTGCGCGTCGCCTCCGCCTCGGCCTCCTTCACCCGGTCACGGGTGTGCCGGAGCGTACGACGCAGGGTCGTGTTCTCCTCCTTCAGCGCCGCCAGTTCGGCCCGCAGGCGTTCCCGGTCCTGGCGTGCACTTGCCTGTGCCGCGGCGAGCTGGTCGCGCAGCCGGGCGGCAAGACCGGCCTCCCGCTCCCCGGCCTGGGTCGCGCTCTCCTGTTCGAGATGGTCGATGACCTCCTCGACGATCGCCATCCAGCCGGGCGACCGCAGCAGGTAGGCCGCGGCGGCCGCCTCCAGCGGATCGACGGCGGCGGGTCGCCTTCCCTCGCGCAATGCCGACGCCAGGTCCGGCACCGCCTCGGTGATGCGCGCGGCGACACGTTCCCGGAACTCCGGATCGGCATCGACGGCGGCGGCGATCGGCGTCGCGGCCAGGCGGACCCGGCGTTCGGGCTTGAAGCGGGCGAACGGCCGCAGCGAGGCTGGTACGGCAGCAGCGGGAAGCACACCGAGTGCGTCGGAAGCGAGCAGGACGACGCGCTGGCGCACCTGTTCCGGCAACGGCCGGGACAGATCGCGGTCGGCCGGCTCTCCCGGCGCGGCTGGGCCCCTGCTCACGGCTGCGAGCGTAATTGGCGTTCCCCAGGGCACCGACCAGCGCACTGCGGTTTCGGCCAGCCCACGTGGGCCGACGTCGGCCAGGCAGAATGCCCGGGGTGGGATCCGAGGACTCCAGGCCAGGACGGCTGCCGCACGGCTACACCAACCTCACCCGGGTCGAGGATGGGGTCGTGGTGAAGACGTACGCCGGACCCGACGCCGGCCTGCGCCGCGACCGGGAACGCGCCGCGCTGACGAGGCTCGCGGGTCTGCTGCCCGTGCCACCCCTGCTGGTAAGCGACGCGACCTCCGCCCGGCTGGGGCACCTTCCTGGCGAGCACGGGCAGGAGCTGCTCGCGCGGCACGTCGACGCCGGCCCGGCAATGGCGGTCCTCGCCGCCTGCGGCACCACGCTCCGCCGTCTCCACGAGGTCGTCCCGGGACCGCTGGTCCATGGCGATTACGGTCCCAACAACCTGCTGCTCGACCCGGACACGTACGCCGTGACGGCGATCCTGGACTGGGAGTTCTCCCATGTCGGCGAACCAGTCGAGGACCTTGCCTGGTGCGAATGGATCGTGCGTACGCATCATCCCGACCGGGTGCCGCTGCTCGACGCGTTCTTCACGGCGTACGGCGAGAGGGACGTGCCCGGCTGGCCCGTCCGGAAGGCGGCCATGGTCGCCCGGTGCGGCGAGCTGATCGAGTTCTGCCACCGCTGGGATCCCGACGGCGCCGCCGTCACGCTCTGGAGGTGCCGCCTCGCGGAAACGTCGACATGGACCATGTGACGACGCGGCGGTCCGCTCTGCGTGGTTAACTTCGGCTGCGTGACGACCAAAAACCGCGCGAGCGTGCTCTACCAGGTGCGCTATGCCGTACAAAACCCGACAAAGGTGCCGGGGTACGCCCGCCGGCTGGCCCGTGACCTCATGCTGCGGCTGCGCAGCCGCGACCACGTGAGCTACTACCGCGGGGTGATGCGGTCCGACGCCACCCGCAGTGCGGAGGCGGCGGTCGGCAGCAAGTCGCATCGCCGTTGGCTCGCGCTCGGCAAGATGCAGTTCGACTACCTCGTCGAGCACGGGTTCAAGCCCGACCACCGGATGCTCGAGATCGGCTGCGGCAACCTACGGGCGGGGCGGCTGTTCATCGACTACCTCGACCCGGGCAACTACTACGGCATCGACATCTCCCCCGACATCCTGGTGGCGGCGCAGGAGACGCTGGTGGCCTACGGCCTGCAGGACAAGCTGCCCCGACTCACACCCGTGCGGGACCTGCGGTTCGCGTTTCTGCCCGACGCCCACTTCGACGTCGTCCACGCCCACAGCGTCTTCTCGCACTCGCCCCTCCACCTCATCGAGGAGTGCTTCGCCCACGTCGGCCGGATTCTCGCGCCAGGCGGCTTCTTCGACTTCACCTTCGACCGTACGGAAGGCCAGGAGCACCACGTGCTCCGCGAGGACTTCTACTACCGCACCGAAACCCTGGTGGGGCTCGCGGAACGCCACGGCCTCGAGGCACGGTTCATGGACGACTGGGAGAAGCGGCGGCACGGGCAGTCGAAGATTCGGATCACTCACGCCTGAGATCGACGGCGGGCGGCTGCGACACCCCCTTGCGCCCGACAGCTGCCCTACCTCCCACGGCGCCTTAGCGTGAGTGGGCCCGGATGGCGGAGCGCGACGACCGTACTCCGGGTGACTGCCTCCTTGAACGCCGCCGACGCCCGCCCGGTGAGCACTGCTCGGGTCGGTCGGTCGTGGGCATCGGTGAACTGCGTCACGCCGTCGCGCCGGCCGAGGCTGATGTTCTGCCACACGTAACGGATCCGGAGCGATCTCGGCGTACCGCGACGGCCGCGCCCTCGTGGATACCGATCCCCAACCGGAGGAACGCCCGGCGAACATGACGCAGGGCGCGCGGAGCGAGCCATCCGTCGACCTGGTCCCCCGTCACCAATTCGACGCCTAGCTCCGGATGCGCCTCCGCGAGTTCGGTGGCCGCTTCCGACGACCAGCTCGATGCCGGTGCCGGCGAGCAGGTCAGCCAGTTTCAGATCCCGCAGGACCTCGCCGGTGGCGACCTGGTGCAGGCGTACCCGCTCGACGAACCGGTCCGTCGCGTTGACCAGCGTCACCCGAACGTCGTCTCCGGCCGTCGCACCGAACTGGCGGGCGAGGCGCTTGGCGGCACCGAGGCCCGCGTACCCGGCACCCAGGACGACGATGCGGTGGGTCATCCACCGATGCTAGGCGCCACCCACGCGTCTGAGTCGTACGGGATTGGGCAGGTACGGACAGAATGCGTACGCACGGCGCGTCGCATCCCGGTCCTGTCGGTGTGCGCCCGTAGCGTCGCCGCCATGACCGCCCAGCCCGCCATCGCGTCGACGGCCAGTGGCACCTCGCCGAGCCGGGCCGTGCCCGGACCGGCGTCGGGCATGCCGTCGCGGGTTCCGGTCGGCGTCCAGGCGACCTTCGACGAGCTGGGCACTCCGCTGCGCGACGTGACGTTCTGCGTGGTCGACCTCGAGACGACCGGCGGCGCGCCCGACAGCTCGGAGATCACCGAAATCGGTGCGGTCAAGGTCCGGACCGGCGAGGTGACCGGCGAGTTCCAGACGCTGGTCAACCCGGGCGGAGCCATCCCGCCGTTCATCGCCGTGCTCACCGGGATCACCGACACGATGGTCGCCGGCGCGCCGGGGGTCGACCAGGCGCTGCCGGCATTCCTGGAGTTCGCGCAGGGGTGCGTCCTCGTGGCCCACAACGCACCGTTCGACGTCGGGTTCCTGCGGACGGCGGCCAACCGGCACGGCTTCTGGTGGCCGTCGTTCGAGGTCGTCGACACCGCCCGGCTCGCCCGGCGGGTCCTCACCCGCGACGACGCGCCCAACTGCAAGCTCAGCACCCTCGCGCGGTTCTTCCGTTCGGCGACCACGCCCAACCACCGCGCCCTCGCCGACGCGCGGGCCACCGTCGATGTGCTGCACGGGCTGTTCGAACGGCTGGGTCCGCTCGGAGTGCAGACTCTCGAGGAGCTGTCCACCTTCAGCTCCCGGGTCTCCCCCGCCCAGCGCCGCAAGCGGCACCTGGCCGACCGGCTCCCGCACGCCCCGGGCGTCTACCTCTTCACCGACGACCACGGGCGGGTGCTCTACGTCGGCACGTCGAAGGACCTGCGCACCCGGGTCCGGAG
>JBOHED010000883.1:0-3033 GCA_050700915.1 Actinopolymorphaceae bacterium
GCTGATCACCGGGCCCGCGTCGATCAAGTCGTGGTCCGCCACCCGAGCACAACTTCGTCGCCGACCCGCGCCGGGCCGTGTAAGGATGACCACCATGCCAGGCACGAACCTCACCCGCGAGGAGGCCCAGGAACGGGCCCGCCTCATATCGGTCCACGGCTACGACGTCGAGCTCGACCTCACGTCCAGCGGCCCGACCTTCCTCTCGACCACCGTCGTCCGCTTCACCTGCAGCGAACCGGACGGCGCGACGTTCGTCGACCTCATCGCTCCCGAGGTGCGCGAGGTGACGCTCAACGGCCGATCTCTCGCACCGGCGGACGTCTACGACGGCTCGCGGATCACGCTCGACGGCCTCGCCGCCGACAACGAGCTCCGGGTGGTGGCTGACGCCAGCTACATGCACACCGGCGAAGGGCTCCACCACTTCGTGGACCCGGTCGACAAGCAGCCCTACCTCTACACCCAGTTCGAGGTGCCCGACGCCCGGCGGGTGTTCGCGACGTTCGAGCAGCCCGACCTCAAGGGCACGTTCCAGCTGGCGGTCACCGCGCCGGCCGACTGGCAGGTGATCTCCAACTCGCCGAGCCCCGAGCCCGAGCCGGTCCGCGACGGGGTGGCCGTCTGGCGGTTCGCGCCGACGCCGCGGATCTCCACCTACATCACCGCGCTCGTCGCCGGCCCCTACCACGTCGTACGCGACAGCTACGCCGGTCGGAGCGGCGAGATCCCGATGGCGGTCTACTGCCGCCAGTCCCTCGCGGAGTACCTCGACGCTGACGCGATCATCGACGTCACCAAGCGGGGTTTCGCGTTCTTCGAGGAGCTGTTCGACTACCCCTATCCGTTCGAGAAGTACGACCAGCTCTTCGTCCCCGAGTACAACATGGGCGCGATGGAGAACGCCGGCTGCGTGACGATCCGCGACGAGTACGTCTTCCGCAGCCGGATGACCGACGCCGCCTACGAGGGGCGCGCCACGACGATCCTGCACGAGCTGGCCCACATGTGGTTCGGCGATCTCGTCACCATGGCCTGGTGGGACGACCTGTGGCTCAACGAGTCGTTCGCCACCTACGCGAGCACTCTCTGCCAGGCGGAGACGACCCGCTGGGCCCACGCATGGACGACGTTCGCCAACACCGAGAAGACCTGGGCCTACCGGCAGGACCAGCTGCCGTCGACCCATCCGATCCAGGCGGAGATCGGCGACCTCGAGGATGTGCAGGTCAACTTCGACGGGATCACCTACGCCAAGGGCGCCAGCGTGCTGAAGCAGCTGGTCGCCTGGGTGGGGCGGGAGGAGTTCTTCGCGGGACTCCGGCACTACTTCAAGGCCCACGAATGGCGCAACGCGACCCTTGCCGACCTCCGCGTGTGCCTGGAGGAGACCAGCGGGCGCGACCTGGTGGCGTGGAGCAAGGAGTGGCTCGAGACTGCCGGGGTCAACACGTTCCGGGCGTCGTTCGAGGTCGACGACAAGGGCCGTTTCACGTCGTTCGGGGTGGTGCAGTCGGCCGTCGCCGAGCACCCGACGCTCCGTTCGCACCGGCTGGCCGTCGGGCTCTACGACCGTTCCGACACCGGCCTGGTCCGGCGTACCCGGGTCGAGCTGGACGTCACCGGCGCGCATACCGACGTACCCGAGCTGGTCGGCCTCGCCCGCCCCGACCTGATCCTGCTCAACGACGACGACCTGACGTACGCCAAGATCCGGCTCGACGACCGGTCGTTCGCCACCCTGGTCGGGCACATCGGGGAGTTCTCCGACTCGCTGCCGCGTTCACTCGCGTGGACGGCCGCGTGGGACATGTGCCGCGACGCCGAGATCCCGGCCCGCGACTACATCGCCCTCGTGCTGGGTGGCGTGGCGGCCGAGCCGGACATCAACGTCGTACAGCTTTTGTTGCGTACCGCCGGGACGGCCGTTTCTGTCTACACCGCGCCGTCACGTCGCGCGGAAGCGCGGAAGACCTGGGCGGACGGGCTGTTGCCGCTCGTCAAGGCCGCGGCCGCGGGAAGCGACCACCAGCTGGCGCTGGTGCGGACCTTCGCGGGCGCGGCACTCGCCGAGCACGCCGACTTCCTCGCCGGATTGCTCGACGGGTCAGTGGTCCTCGACGGCCTCGCGGTCGACGCGGAGCTGCGTTGGCGCCTCGTGCAGGCGCTTGCTCGGTTGGGTGCCTTCGGCGACGCCGAGATCACCGAGGAACTGGAACGCGACCGTACGAGCAAGGGGCAGGAGGCGGCGGCCCATGCCCGGGCGGCGCGTCCTGACGCTGCCGCGAAGGCGGAGGCCTGGCGCGACGCGGTCGAGCGGGACGACATCCCGAACCAGACGCAGTTCGACACGATCCGCGGATTCTGGCAGCCGGGCCAGGAGGACCTGCTCGATGCGTACGTCGAGAAGTACCTCGACGCGGCCGGCTGGGTCTGGGACCGCAAGGCCAACGAGATGGCACAGGCCGTACTGGTCGGGCTCTTCCCGCGGTTGCTCGCCACCCAAGGGACTGTGGACAAGGTGCAAGGCTGGGTTGACAGTGCTCAGCCGGTCCCTGCCGTACGCCGACTGGTCGGCGAAGGTATCGCCGACCTGGAACGCTGCCTCCGCGCCCAGGCCCGCGACGCCGAAGGCTGAGCGGGCCCTGGCGAAGCGCCCGACCTCGGCGTTGACGTACGCCCGCCCGCGCGGGCAGCCCTCTTTGGATGAGGGGACCCCTGCGCCAATAGGTTCGCAGCAAGGCGCCCCACACCCAATCACGTCCCGCGGCAAGGCGCCCTCACCCCCCGATGAGGGGACCCCTGCGCCAATAGGTTCGCAGCAAGGCGCCCCACATCCAATCGCGTCCCGCGGCAAGGCGCCCTCACCCAACGGACGTACGCGCGAAGCCTTCTCATCTCCACCCCGGAGCCCCTGGTGGGAGTCCGGACACGCCAGAACTTGTCCACAGAAGCGAAAACGGCGTGCTCGTCCACAGGGCGGTCAACAGCTCGACCCGCGCGCGCTCACTTCGTCCATCGTTGACGCCATGC
>JBOHED010000884.1:0-7495 GCA_050700915.1 Actinopolymorphaceae bacterium
GACATCCTGCGCGGCGAACCGACGACGGCCTGGCAGCTCGACGTCTTCGGCCACGACCCCCAGCTGCCCGGCTATCTCGCCGACGCGGGGTTGACCGGCACCGCGTGGGCCCGTGGTCCGTACCACCAGTGGGGTCCGGTCCAGAAGAACTTCGGCATGGCCCGGGCCGACGCGTCGGCGATGCAGTTTCCCAGCGAGTTCGAGTGGATCGCGCCGAGTGGTCGCGGGGTGCTCACCCACTACATGCCGAACCACTACTCCGCCGGCTGGTGGATGGACTCGGCCGCGACCCTCCCCGAGGCTGAGATCGCCGTCTACGCGATGTACCGGATCCTCAAGCCGGTCGCGGCGACCCGGCACCTGATGCTGCCGGTCGGTACCGACTACGCGCCGCCGAACAAGTGGGTGACCGCGATCCACCGTTCGTGGAACGCGAAGTACGTCTGGCCGCGGTTCGTCTGCGGGACGCCGCGCGACTTCCTCGACGCCGTACGCACCGAGATGTACGCGACTGGCCGGCGGCCGAGTCCGCAGACGCGGGACATGAACCCGATCTACACCGGCAAGGACGTGTCGTACATCGACACCAAGCAGGCGCAGCGTGCGGCCGAGATCGCCGTCCTCGACGCGGAGAAGCTCGCGACTCTCGCGGCGCTGCTCGGTCTCGGTCGCTATCCCGACGCGGCGCTGGACAAGGTGTGGCGGCAGCTCGCCTACGGCGCCCACCAGGACGCCATCACCGGGTCGGAGTCGGACCAGGTCTACATCGACCTGCTCGCCGGTTGGCGGGAGGCGTACGACCTGGCGACGAGCTGCCGCGACAGCGCTCTCGAAGCGCTCGTGACCCGGATCGACACCCGTACGGCCGGAGCGGGTCGTGCCGGAAACCCAAACAGCCGAGAAAATCTAGCAGGCGAAGGAGAAGGTACGCCTGTCGTCGTGGTGAACACGCTCGGCTTCGACCGCTCGGACCTGGCCCAAGTCGCCAACGCCCCGGCGGGACGGCTGGTCGACGACACCGGGACGGAGGTGCCGGCGATGCGGGACCGCGGCACCTTGGTCTTCCGGGCCGACGAGGTTCCCGCCCTCGGCTGGCGTACGTACCGACTGGTCCCCGCGCTGGCACCAGAACGAGTACCGGAACGGGTCCCGGACGCCGACCACCGCGAACCGCCCGCGACACCGGCCTGGATCGCGACCGGACCACCCACCCACCCCATCGCCAACGAGCGCTACCGCCTCCGGGCCAACCCGGACCGCGGCGGCGGGCTGGCCTCGGTCGTCGACCTCGCGACCGGCCGTGAGCTGCTGCGCGGGGTGGGCAACGAGTTGCTGCTCTACGACGAGTACCCCACCCATCCCGACTTCGGCGAGGGGCCGCGCCACCTGGTCCCCCGCGGCCCCGTCGTGGGGTCGGCCGAGACGTCGGGAACGGTCCGTCGGGAGGCCGGACCGCTGGGGGAGCGCCTGGTGACGACCGGGACGCTGGACGTGCTTTCCTACGAGCAGACGGTGACCCTGTGGCGTGGTGTGGACCGGATCGACTTCCGGACCCGGATCATCGACCACCGGGGCGAGGACAAGCTGCTGAGGGTGCGGTTCCCGGTCGACCTGCCGGGCGCGCTGCCGATGTCGGGAGTCGCGGCCGCCGTCGTCGGGCGCGGCTACGGTCTGCCCGACGTCGACGCCGCCGAGGCGCCGTGGACGCTCGACAATCCTGCCCACACGTGGTTCGGGCTGGGTTCGACCGCACGGGTGTCGCTGGTCGACCCCGACGGCAACCGGCTCGGCGACCGGGCGGTCGGCGTCGCCGAGGTGGTCGTCGGGCAGGTCGGCGCGGCAGCGAGCGCCCGCGAGCTCGTCGTCGCTCTCGCCCGGGTCGGCGTCACCGCCACCACGTCCGGCGCGCAGTGGGCGAGGTACGGCTGGTTGTCGGTCGACTCGAACCTGCCCGACTTCCGGATCGTGCTCGGCGGCCCGGACGAGAACGCCGTCGCCCGCGAACTCCTCGCCCGTTGCGATGCGAAGTACACCGCGGAGTTCGACCGCCAGCTCGCGGCGACGGGACGGGTCCTGCTGTGGATACCGCCCGAGCAGCCGCTGCGGGCCGTGTGGCGGCCGAACGCCGACCTGCGGGACGTCCGTGCCCTGCCCGCCCTGCTCACCGTCGGGCCGGTCGACAGCCTCGTCGCCGATCTGGCGGACGCGGCGATCGATGCGGTCGGGCTCGACGCGCCTCTGGAACCGCTCACCGACGCCACCGTCGCCCTGCTGACGTACGGTCTGCCCGGATTCTCGGTCGATCCGGCGGGGGCGCTGCACCTGTCGTTGCTCAGGTCCTGCACCGGTTGGCCGTCCGGCGTCTGGGTCGATCCGCCGCGCCGGGCCACGCCCGACGGGTCGGCGTTCCAGCTGCAGCGGTGGACGCACGATTTCCGCTACGCCATGGTGGCCGGTGACGGGGACTGGCGGGCGTTGTCGCTGCCGTCGCGGGGACAGGAGTACTGCACGCCGCTGCACGCCCGGGCCGTCACCCGTGGAGCGCCGCGTACCGTCCCCCGCACCGTACCGCGTCCTGAGCGGCTTCCGGGGCGGCATTCGTTCGTACGCATCGAACCGGCGCGCGAGGTCCTGCTGAGTGCGCTGAAGCCGACCGGCAATCCCATCGCCACCGGCAGCGCCGTCGGGTCCGACCCGGGCCGCGGGATCACCCTGCGACTTGCCGAGAGCACCGGATTCGGCCGTCGGGCCACGATCGGGGGCGCGCTGGCGCTCACCGACGCGCGGCGGGCGAACCTGCTCGAACGCCCCCACGAGCCGACCGAACTGAGCCTCGACCTCGCCGGCTTCGAGGTGGCGACCGTCGTGGCCACACCGGTCGACGCCGCCGCTCCGGACGGCGTGGTGCTGGGACCCTCGGCCGAACGACCGCAACCCGAGTACGCCCGCTACTGGCTGCACAACCGCGGGCCGGCGCCGATGGGCTACCTGCCGGTGACGGTCGCGGTCTCCCCGCGCTCGTTGCACTGTTCCGGCGGCGAGTCGTTGGAGGTCGAGGTCGTCCTCGCGAGTCAGCTGCGCGACGCCGCCCACGAAAGTGCCGTACGGATCCGAGTTCCCGCCGGGTGGAGCGTCGATCCGCTGGAACAGGCGTACGAGCTTCCCGCCGGTGGACATCTGCGGTTCGCGGCCACGGTGACACCGCCGCCGGACGTGGTCGAGGGGACGTACTTCGTCTGCCCCCAGATCTCCTACGCCGGA
This sequence comes from Actinopolymorphaceae bacterium, assembly GCA_050700915.1. GTDB lineage: Bacteria > Actinomycetota > Actinomycetes > Propionibacteriales > Actinopolymorphaceae > Thermasporomyces. The sequence continues at coordinate 3,262 of JBOHED010000884.1, forward strand.
ACGCCGGTCGAGGACGTCGCGACGGTCGTGGTCACGAGGGAGCCGGAGCGTCGGGCGGGGTCCGTCGTCCCCATCCCGGCACCGCGGTCGGAGGCCACTCCCGCCCAGCAGCTGCCCGAGTCCGAACCCGTTCCGGAAACCGTGCGGGTGTCCGACGGCGCGGTGGAGGACGGCGGGCGGACCGGTCAGATCCCTTCCCTGGAAGCGGAAACGACCTCCCCGGCGACCGTGGAGCTGGACGACACGACGGTCCGGACCATGCCGGCCCGCGACACCGGGCTGGTCGTCGACGTGGTGGAGCACGAGCTGGTGGTGAGCCCCGGTGCTCGTGGCTCGATCGCCGTCACCCTCACCAACCTGACCCGCGACGAGATCCGCGGTGAGGTCCAGCTCGTCTCGCCGTGGGGCACCTGGCCGGCGATTCCCCTGTCATGGCAGGGATTCAGCCTCCCCGCGCGCGCACGGACCATCGTCGACTTCCCGGTCGTCGTACCCGCCGATGCCGAGCCTGGGCATGCGTGGGCGATGGCGAAGGTGATGTGGTTCGGCCGTTGTCAGTACGCGCCGACGGTTCGGTTCGTGATCGCCTGAGCGGCCAGCCCTGCAGCGCCCGACTGGCTGGAACGACGAGGACCACGGCGGCGTACCACCAGAACGCGGCGTCGAGTCCCAGCATCATGGTGTCGAGTTGCGTGTCCAGCTGACTCGGATCCGCCTGTGTCGCCTTGACCTCGGCGGCGGAATCGACAGTGGCGCTACTGTCCAGCCAGCCCCACGGAAAGCCCAGCCCACGGTGGTATCCGTACGCACAACACACGTCCTCGCGGACGACGGACAAGCTGAGGAACAAGCCGGCGACGCACAGGACAACCGTCGCCAGCCACGCGATCCGGCCCACCCGTCGGGACGTGACACCCACCCACGTCAGCAGGGCACCGCCCGCACACAGGACGAGACCGAACGCGAGGTAGTGGCGTTGTACCGGTGGGATGATCGCGAGTGCGCCGAAGCTCCCGCCGGAGACGCCGACGAGCACAAGGACGACGGTACGCAGCACGGCGGTCGCAGACATGCCGGACAGCCTGCCAGGTGCGGCGAGTGCGTCGCTACGCATGCGTTGTCCACACCCGCCGGCACGATCCTACTGATCGGCCGCGGGGTTCTGTATGGTTTCGCTTTCAGCGATCGGGACCGGTGACGCGTGCTGACGGGAGGGGTTCGAGTGGCGCCGACACAGGAGTCACCCCTTCCGCCAATGGTGTACGTCCCCTGCACAGCGCCTCCGCCACCGGGCAGTGACTCCTTCGATGTTCAGTTTCTCCAGACCGGTGATGATCAGGTCGCCTTGCCGGTCTATTCGGCGTTGGATCGGTTGGTCGACTCGTGTGGACCGGACCAGCCCTGGGTGGTGCTTCCCACAGAGAAGCTGAACGAAGTCGCGACCGAGGCGCCGTTCGATCTGCTCCTCCTGGACGTCGAGATTCCGGAACCGCTCCGGCGGATGGCAGGAGATTGATCGTGGGCGGCGCCAGGGTGTTCGACCACGAGGCGGTGTTGCGGATCGCCCGTAGGCTCGACAGCTGTGGTGAGCATCTGGACGATCTGGCACGAGAATGCCCTGCCACGGTAGAGGTCGGCGCTCTCAGCGGCGAGGTCATGGTGCTGATGGCCGCCTTGGCGGAAGCTGGTGGTGAACTCGCCGACCGTCTCCACGCGGTCGGCGACAACGTCTTCATCGTCGCGATCAACAATGGTGAAGTCGAGGCGGAGAACCTCCACAGTCTGTGGTACGCCATGGGAGGCACCGACCGCCCCCGCCGGCCGGTGGGAGGCGTGCCGGACCCGTTCACACCGGTGGCCGATCCTTTCACCGTCAGCTCAGAGGGAGGTGACTGATGCCGATCGTGACCAGGATCAACGGTGATCCGGAGAGCATCCGCGCCGCGGCACGTTGGGTGAAGTCCCTCGCGCACGCAAGCGTGGTGCACGGTTCCCATCGGGTTCAAGACGCCTCGGCCGAGTCTGTGGACGCCTGGCAGGACGCCGCCGCCGATGCGTTCAGGGAACGCGTGGACAAGGGAATCGCGAAGGTTTACGAGTTGGTGGAGGATGCATCCCGGCTGGGTGAAGCGCTGACCACCTATGCCGACTCCCTGGCGATTGCCAGGGACCACATGGAGCAGGCGCGCTGGCTTGCGATGAACGCCGGGCTGGTGGTCACCGAGAGGGAGATCTTCGAGCCAGGACCCGCCACAGTCGAGACGCCCGGTGGCACCATCGACCACACCCTCGGGGGAAACTACGAGGAGATGGTCGATGGCTTCGAACAGGCGAGGATCGAGGCTGGCATCGCCGAATCGGTCCTCTACAGTGCCTGGGCCTACGTGCGCGCCATCGGCCGCGAACTCGTCGACGGGAAGAGACGTACCTGACTGGCGGCGACTTCATTGCAGGCTGGACCGCCGATGTGACGGAGCGGCATCGGACCGCACTCGCGGGGACTGCCAATGACCTCCGGGCCAAAGCTGCCAACGCGCGAGCGTCCTACCACCGTGTCGTCAACCTGCCGACCGTCGACGAACGGTTGTACCGGGAGATGGCTCTGGAAGCCGATGCCGTTGGTCGGGCGGCGGAGTACGAGCAGCGGGTGACAAGGGCGCTCCGAGTCGGCGTAGGTTACGACGTCTATCAAGGCAAGCCCATCACGAAGGCAGTCTTCACCGGAACCATCGCCCTCGGCGCCTCGGAAGGTGCCCATGTTCTTGCCGCGGGCGGCATCAGGCTCGGCATCAGGTTCGCCGCGGGCAGACTCATCACGATGGGAGCCGCTGGAGTCCTCGCCACTTCGACCGCACCTGACGCCATCGCAGTCGGTGCGGCAATCGTCGCAGGAGGAGCCGCTTCGGTCGCAGCCGATTGGTCCTATGATCAAATGTTTCCGACCCAAGAAGAGAAGATTCGCGATGGAAAGCTTGTCATCAAAGATGATCCGCCCGGCGGGCATCACCCGTCGACTCCTCGAGATGGCCCAACGTAGGCCTTAACTGCAGGAGGATTCCGTGAGTGGCGTCAAGGCGCAAAATGCGGTCGGCGGAGGGGTCAACTATGGCGGATCGTGACCACACGCTCCCGTGGCCGAGCAGGTGGTCGACAAGGACCGATCACCCGGACCGGGTGGTTCCTCGGTCGCTCTTCATGCTGCTCCTCGGCGCCATCGGGATTTGGATGGGAGTGGACTCGGTTCAGGAGGGGAGCAGAGCCGGTGCGGCATTTGGGTTCTTGATGGGTTGGATGTTCTTGGGCCTTGGTGGCAGCGGATTTCTCACGATGCGACGGCAGAGGCGTAGGGGCACCATCGGAGTCGGTTGGGTTGAGGAACTTAGTGTGAGGGCTGTAGTGATTCCCAGCTCGCGGTCGATGAGACTGGGCATTCTGCTGATGACGGTAGGTTTTCTGCCATTCACAGGTATGTTCGCACTCGCGTCTGGAATTGACCTCGTTGAGGGTGGATGGGACCTGGATTCGCTAGTCGTCGGATCCGTCAGCGCATTCGTCTTCCTTGTCATGCTGATATTTCTTGTCACCGTGCTGCGGAGAAGGCGCGGAGAACGGATGCATGTCGCTATCTGCGCGAACGGGATCTACCACCGGGGTTCGGTGTGGAGGGCGTACTTCCCATGGGAGGAGATCGCTCGCGTGGAGGCGACCGACTTTCACGGACCTTTCATCACACTGCATCCGTACGGCGGAGACAACATGTACGTCAAGGACTTGCGCCGATTCAAGCTTCTTCGATTGACCCCGGAGATTCCGGCAAACAAGGGGGTCGACGCCGCGCTCGTAGCCGTGGATCCGACAGTGGTCTATTACGGGATCAGGTTCTATCACGAGAATCCCAAGTTGCGGGCCGAACTTGAGCATGAAGCCGGCGCTGAGCGGTTCCGTCGCGCGAACTTTCCGTTGGCCGACAACGAGACACACCGGTGACCGGGCGCGGCGTAGATCCATGCGGGAGAAACCGTTGACCTGCAGGCCCGGGAGTCAACGGTTTCTCCCGCATGATCACGAGTCAGGGAGACCCGGCAGCGCCTGGCTCGGTCCGGCGTCATCATCGGGGGCGGCAGGGTCGTCGGCCCGGGCGGAGGCTGCCTTGACGACGGCTTCCAGTTTCGACCTGGCGTCGAGCTTCTCGAGCACCCTGCGGACGTGGCTGCGTACGGTCGGATAGGCGATG
>JBOHED010000885.1:0-4269 GCA_050700915.1 Actinopolymorphaceae bacterium
CCGATCCGTGGCGAGCCGCGGGAGGACGCCGATCCGGACGACTCCATCGACCCGATGGACTCGATGGATACCGCGGAGGAGCACGCGCCGATCCGGCCGAGCGAGCCGGTCGCACCCGCCAGTCGCCGCTGAGGCTAACCGCCGAGACGCGCGGCGAGCGCGTCGAAGAAGCCGACCACGCCGGGCGGGCCGTCGACCACCACGTCGGCCCGTTCGGCGAGTGCGGTCACCTCGGAGGATCCCGCGCACACCAGGAGCCCCGGGATGCCTTCGGCCCGCAGCTCGCGCACGGCGTCGAAAGCCGGGATGTCACCCAGGTCGTCGCCGGAGTAGGCCACACCCGACGCACCGACCTCCGCCACGAGCGCTCGCAGCGCGACGCCCTTGTCCATGCCCGGCGGCTTCAGTTCGAGCACCATCCGTCCCGGCTGCACGGTCAGGCCGTGGGCGTGGGCGAGTTCGGTGACAGGACCGGTGAGGAGGTCGGTGGCCGCCGCCGGATCGGCCGTACGACGGACATGGACGGCGACCGCGCGGCCCTTGTCCTCGATCGTCGTACCCTCCGGCGCTCCCCGTGCGCGCAGCAGTCCCGGCAGCGCCTGACGGACCTCGCCGACTCCCGCCGGCACCGGCGGTGCGGTGATCTCACCGGTCGCGGCGTCCCACCGCTCCGCGCCGTAGTGGCCCACGACGAGCAGGCCCGCCAGGTCGGGCGCACCCGCGAACCCGCCGAGCCGGACGACGACCTCGGCGGGCCGGCCGGTCACGATGGCAAGGGCGCGGACACGCGGGGCGAGACGGAAGAGAAGGGGCAGGACCCCCGGATGGGCGTACGCGGCATCGGGATCGTCGACGATCGGGGAAAGGACACCGTCGAAGTCGAAGGCCAGCAGCGTCTCGTCCGGTCGTTCGACCAGGTGCCGGAGGCCGGCCTCACCGGCGGGCGTGCGCGGGGCGGGAAGCTCCGCGGGAGACGTCACGGCTGTGCGGGTTGCGGACGACCGGGTCAGGCCTCGACGCCGAGCCGGCGGGCGGCCCGGGCGCGCTGCCGGCTGGAGCGCAACCGGCGGAGCCGCTTGACCAACAACGGGTCGAACTCGAGCGCGTCGGCACGGTCGATGAGGGCGTTGAGCACCTGGTAGTAGCGGGTTGCCGACATGCCGAACTGGTCGCGGATCGCCTGTTCCTTGGCACCTGCGTACTTCCACCACTGCCGTTCGAAGGTCAGGATCTGCTGGTCGCGGTCGGAGAGGTCGTCACCGGAGCGGGTGGGGTCGGAGCGGGTGGGGTCGGAGGGGGTGGGGTCGGAGCGGGTGGGGTCGGCAAGTGCCCCGAAACCGATAGCCGGATCCATCGCAGCGTCCATTCCCGGGCGTTCCCTCCTCGTCGAGCGCTGGTTCGCCGCCATGGTACGCACGAAGCACACCGGTGTCATTCATCGGGCGCGCCGGGCGGGGCCGATCCGGCCAGGCTGCGGTCGCCATCGGCCAGCCACCGCGGTGCGCTTGGTACGCATGAGGCGGCCCTCGCAATGGTCCACCGTACGGGGCACCATGGGCCGATGTCGCCTGAGCCGCCGGTCTTCGCCCGTTCGCCCGGCTCCACGCCGTCTTCCGACGTGGCGTCCACGCCGCCACCCACCCCGACGACCGCCCCGCCATCCACGCGGCCAGCCGCCCCACCATCCACGCCGACGACCGCAGCCGGTCTGGTGGCGGCACTCCTTCGCCGGATCGAGGAGATCGACCGTGCCGGGCCGATGCTGCGTTCGGTCATCCGTACCAATCCCGACGCGCTGGCCGACGCCGCGCGGCTGGACGCCGAAGTCGCCGAAGACCGGGACCGGCGCCGCGGACCCCTGCACGGCGTACCCGTCCTGGTCAAGGACAACATCGACACGGCCGGCGCGATGGGGACGACAGCCGGGTCGCTCGCCCTCGCCGACACCGCACCGGCCGCCGACGCACCCGTGGTGAGACGCCTGCGGGAGGCGGGCATGGTCGTCCTCGGCAAGACGAACCTCTCCGAGTGGGCCAACTTCCGGTCGACCGGTTCGTCGTCGGGATGGAGCGCAGTCGGCGGGCTCTGCGTCAACCCGCACGCACTCGACCGGTCGGCGGGTGGTTCGTCGTCCGGATCCGGTGCCGCGGTGGCGGCTGGCCTTGCGCCGATGGCGGTGGGTACGGAGACCGACGGCTCGATCCTCTGCCCGGCCGCCCTGTGTGGCGTGGTCGGGATCAAGCCGACGGTCGGCCTGATCGACGGAACCGGCATCGTGCCCATCGCGCACAGCCAGGACACGGCCGGGCCGATCGCGCGCACCGTACGGGATGCCGCGGCACTGCTCGGCGTTCTCGCGTCGGCCGGACAGACCCGCCGGAAGGAGGGGCCGGTGCCGGGTCGGCGCGCGTACGACGACTATCGGGCGTACTGCCACGACGACGGACTACGCGGCGCCCGGATCGGAGTGCCACGCCACGGTCTGTGGGGCTACAGCGCCCGGGCGGACGCGCTCGCCGAGGAAGCCGTCCGCCTGCTCGCCGCACGCGGCGCGACCATCGTCGATCCGGCGGATCTTCCGAGCCTCGACGAACTCACCGCGAGCGACGCGGAGATGACGGTGCTCTCCACCGAGTTCAAGGTGGGAATCGAGGCCTATCTCGCGACCCGCGCGCCACGCCCGCGCCAGCCCGCCCCGCCGCACCTGCCCGACCCGCCGCGGACGCTCGCCGATCTGGTGGCGTTCAACGACGCCCACGCCGACGTCGAACTCGCCCACTTCGGCCAGGAACGCTTCGAGGACGCCCTGCGTACCGGCGGTCTCGACGATCCCGACTACCGCGAGGCCCTGGAGACGTGCCGTCAGCTCGGGCGTACCGAAGGCATCGACGCGGCACTTCACGCCCACGACCTGGACGCCCTCGTGGCGCCGACGTACCCGCCGGCGTGGAAGATCGACCTGGTCAACGGCGACCAGTCGACGGGAAGTTGTACGCAGGCACCGGCGGTCGCGGGCTACCCGGTGATCACCGTGCCGTGTGGGGCGGCAGACGGGTTGCCGGTGGGCCTTGCGTTCATGGGTACGGCGTGGAGCGAGCCGACGCTGGTCCGGCTGGCGTACGCATTCGAGCAGGCACTCGGGTGGTCCATGCCCCCGGTGTTCCGCCCACCCCAGACCGGCTGACCCCCGCCTCCCGATCCCCTTTGGCGGACGCCGATGGTGCGGAGACGACCGCTCACTGCTCCTTGGAGACGTACGTGCCTCGCTGCGGAACGACGTACACGATGCCTCGTTCGACGAGGAGGGCGATGGTGCGCCGCACGGTGGATCGGGCCAGACCGTACTCCTGGACCAGCTGAGTCTCGGACGCCATGGGACGGCCCGGTTGCCAGTCACCCCGGGCGATGCGAGCGGCGATGATCCCCGCGAGCTGCCTGAATGGCGCCAGCTCCCCCTCGGGATCGATCTCGTCGTCGGGTCCCATGCCCGAGAAATGTGCCAGGTACGTCACGACCGAGAAATTCCCGATCCATGTTGGCTTGTATCAGGTCGTAGTACTACGATTTGACGCTGGGCGGGTTCGGTCCTGTGGTGGTCGTCCGCCGGAGGCGAGGATCGAGCCCGCTCCCGACTCCCCACTTGAGGAACGCTCCACGGAGGAGGATGCGCGTGAACGAGCGGGACCAGATCGACTCGGGCATCGTGGACTGGATCTTCGACGACACCATGAGAGACAGGTTCCCTCGCCTGACTGAGCATGATCTGGGCACGCTGGCGAGGGTCCTGTCGCGGCCGTGCCCGTTCTGTGGTGCCGCTGCCGGGTCGTGGTACCGGACACCGTCCGGCCGGGAGATCGAGAACATGGACCGCCAACATCTCAGGCGTCGACACATAGGTCCGTACGCATAGCCGGTGCCGGCCGAGCCCGCCGCACCAGTCACGCTGTCGGAAGCAGTCGCGCTGTCGGAAGCAGTATCACCTCGCGTTCCGAGGCGGTGAGGTGCTTCTTCGGCGCGATCACCTGATCGCTGGCGTCACCCAGTGCGGAGAAGTGGCCTACCGAAATGCGGCGGCGTTGACCACTACTCCGCATTCGATGCCACGTATCCCGCGCGATGCGACGCACGAGCGCAGGGCCGGGGCGCCTCACGTGTCCTCATATCGGAACCCGGATTCCACAGTTGCCGAATCGTAACTAGGTTGGAGTCCAGCCGGGTCGGGCATCCGGAGGCGGCCCAGGTGTTGGGTGTGCCTGGACCCAGCACACC
>JBOHED010000886.1:0-3050 GCA_050700915.1 Actinopolymorphaceae bacterium
CGGAATCCGGGCAAGGTCTCGACGCCTATCCCGGGTACCACAGACCTGCTCGGCGTGGTCATTTGCTGCGGGCCACACCTAGCCGGGTCACGTGGACGTCAGAGGACGGCCGCGAGGGACTCCGCCGTCTTCGCCACGACGTCGCGGACGGGCAACGCCCGCAGCTCGGCGTTGAACGGCTCCACCTTGATCGGCCCGGCGTACCCGATGTCGCGCAGCGCCCCGACGAACCCCGCCAGGTCGATGACCCCGGTCGCCCCCGGGAGGGTCCGCTGACCATCGATCTGTTCGTCGCGTTCGCGCCCGACCGGTGCGTCGTTGAGGTCGACGGCGACCACCTGGTCGGCGGTCAGCCCGCGCAGGTCGTCGGCCGTCTCGCCGGACGTGTACCAGTGGAACGTGTCCAGGATGACACCCACGTTGGGGCTTCCCACCGCGGCCAGCAGCTCGCGCAGCTCGGCGAGCGTGTGGACGAACGGATACTGCTCCGTCGACCAGAACGTCTTCGGCCCGACGTACTCCAGGCCGAACCTGACCCCCGCCGCGCTCAGGATCTCGTCGACCAGTCCGACCCGCTCGACGTACCTCGCGAACTGGCGGCGGTAGGTCACGGCGTCGCTCATGGGCCGGATCCACGTGCCCGCCCGGTCGATGCCCGCGGCCGCCAGCATGGCCGCGTACGCCGGAAGACCCGACAACTGCTCGGCGAACTTCGGCGCGTCGCCGGCGAGGTCGACCGGGACGCCGCCGGACCCCCACCGCAGACCCTTGCTCTCCAGGCGTTCGCGCACCTTCGGCAGCTCGGCTTCCGGCTGTTCCCGCAGGTAACCCGCGTCCGGGTCGACGGCGCCGAAACCGAACTCGGCGGCGAGGTCGACCGCCGCTTCGAAGCCCGGGCTGATCCCGAGGGCACCGGGGTTGAGGCTGGTGAAGAACGCGTCGCCCTTCGATCCGCTGGCACCGCTGGAACTGGTGGACGTGGTGGGAGTGGTGGGACCGGTACCGCCCACGGGCGTACCCCTCTCGTCGTCTCTAGCTCGTCACTGGCTCTTGTCGTCACTGGGAATGCCGTCGCCGCTGCCGCCATGGGAGCGCGGTCTCCCAGTCTGGTCCAGAGTCAGGTGTACACGACACAGGCATGGCTTCCCGCGGTCCACCGACGACGGACCGAAACAGGACCGTTCCGGGGTGGATTGCGTTGATTCGCCCGAGAGCTATGATCTCTCCCCACAGCTGGCCGGCAGGGCTGTGCGCGACGTGGCTCTTCGCCAGTTCCTGAGATCTTCACCGCCGGCGGGGCGCGACTCAACGTGTCCGGTTGGTACGAAAAGTGGGGTCTTGACCGCCGAACACCCGCTGTGGTCGGCTGCGGGACACCGCCATCCATCCATGGGGAATTGCCCATGGACCTCGTGTCGCTCGTCACCGCATGTCTGCCGGCGAAGGAGACGCCATGAAGGCTGCCATCTGGAGTGGTGCGGTTCGGTACGTCGGCGCAGGTCTAGGCATGGCCCTGGTCCTCGCCGCCTGTGGCGCGCCCGAGCCACCACCAGGGGCGGGTTTCGGCGGTCTGACCGGAGAGAGGGAGGCCGACGTCCCCTCAAAGCCCGCCCAGCCGGTCACCCTCAACATTCTCGACGTCGCCGGCGACCTGCAGTTCACCCAGCCGATGATCGACGAGTTCGTCGACGAGAACCCCGACATCGTGAGCCGGGTGACCTACTCCAAGTCGCCGGCGCCAGAGCTGACCAGCAAGATCAAGGCCCAGCAGGACGCCGGACGAGTCAGCATCGACCTGGTCCTCACCGGCAACGACGGACTCGCCGCCGGCATATCGCAGGAACTCTGGATGCCGCTGGTTCCCCAGCACCAGATGCGGCTGAAGCACATGAACGACTACCTCCCCGCCGCGAGCAAGATGCAGTGGCTCGCCCAGGGCTACGGCGCCGTCGTGATGTACGACCCGGCCGGCCCGCTGCTGGAGTACAACCCGGAGAAGGTCCCCCACCCACCCACGAACGCCGACGCGCTGCTGGCATGGGCGAAGGAGAACCCGGGCCGGATGATGTACGCCCGGCCTGCCAACTCAGGTCCCGGCCGGACGCTGCTGATGGGGCTGCCGTACATCCTCGGCGACAAGGATCCCAAGGACCCGGTCAAGGGCTGGGACAGGACCTGGGCCTACCTGAAGGAACTCGACAACTACATCGAGTACTACCCGTCCGGTACGACGGAGACGATGAAGAACCTCGGCAACGGCAGCGTCGATCTGGTGGCGTCGACGACCGGCTGGGACATCAATCCGCGGGTGCTGGGCACGGTGCCGAAGGGGGTCGAGATCGCCGCTCTGGACAACTTCCACTGGATCACCGACGCCCACTATGCGGTCGTACCCACAGGCGTCTCGGCACAGAAGCAGTCGGCGATCCTGCTCCTGCTCGACCACATGCTGAGCGTGGGCCAGCAGGCGAAGATCTACGACGACGGCACGTTCCTGTTCGGTGCGGCGGTCAAGGGTGTGACGCTCGACATGGCACCGCCGGAGAGTCGGGCGACGCTGGAGGAGTTCGGCCGCCCCGAATACGACCAGCTCATCGCCGACCATCCCACCGAGACACCGCTCGACGCCGACGCCCTCGTCAAGGCGTTCGACAAGTGGGACCGCATGATCGGCGGGTCGAAGGTCAAGGAGTCATGAGCGCCACTGACACACGTGCCGCCACGGGGGCCGACGGATTCGAAGGTCTCACTCTCGAACGCGTGTCGCGCAGGTTCGGCGACTACACCGCACTCCACCGGCTCAACCTCACCATCAAGGCGGGCGAGTTCATCGCTCTGCTCGGCCCGTCCGGATGCGGCAAGTCCACCGCGCTCAACTGCCTGGCCGGCCTGTTGCCCTTGTCCGGTGGACGGATCTGGCTCGACGCCGAACGCATCGACACGGTGCCCTCGGAGCGGCGCGGCTTCGGCATGGTGTTCCAGAACTACGCGTTGTTCCCGCACATGTCCGTACGCAAGAACATCGGCTTCGGCCTGGCCATGCGCAAGAT
>JBOHED010000887.1:0-6149 GCA_050700915.1 Actinopolymorphaceae bacterium
GGACCTTCGGGGTGGCACCGCATGCGTACCAGCTCGGCCGGCGGATCGAGGTCGCCCGCCAGTGGTTGCTCGACGGTCGGCCGGTCACCGAGGTGGCGGTTGCCGCCGGGTTCCACGACCAGTCCCACCTCACCCGGCACTTCAAGCGGCATGTGGGCACGACACCCGGCCGCTATGCGACCGACCCGAGGTGTGTCGTCCCGGGCACATGAGCCGTCCTGCATGCGTTGGCGTTCCGCCTGCTGTCAGCCGAGCACGGCCTGTGGGTTGGCGAGCAGCCACTCACTGATCCGCAGGAACGCATAACCGTCGCGGTCATCGCGAAGCTGCGTCACCGGGTCGGCGTGGAAGCCGACGGTCGCCGCGTGGTAGAGCGGAACGGCTGCGATATAGGGCGCGAGCGCGGCGTGTTCCTCTGCGGTGAGCGACGTTCCCGCGGCGTCTTCGTACTCTCCCAGCAGGTCCGGCACCTTGCGCCACGGGAAGCTGTCGGCCGCGCCGCGTCCGTCGGGGCGGAGGATCATCCACGCGAGGGAGTACGCGAGTTCGTGGATCCGTGGCCGAACTGCTGCGAAGCCGAAGTCGAGGTAGAGGGTCTCACCCTCCGGTGTCAAGCCGATGTTGCCCAGGCGTACGTCTCCGTGGATCAGGTGCCGGGGAAGGGCGGACGCCGGAACCCACTGGCGGCGCAGCACCGGCAAAAGGCGCCGGACGAGAGCGGCCATGTCGGCGGCCACCGGGTCGTGCGCGACGGCGCGCTCAGCGGCGGGAAGCCAACGGTGCAAGGAACCTGGTGGTGCGAACGTCGAGACCACCGGGCGGGGCAGCGGCACCTCGGTCTGGGACAGAGCTCGGTGCAGCCTGCCCATCCCACGAAACATCCATGTGTACGACTCCCAGGTGGCCTCGGGTTTCTCGTGCGCGACATAGGTTTCCAGCTCGACAAGGCAACCCCGACAACGCAGCAGCGGACGATTCCGCCAGGTGCGTGGCATGCCGACGTGCAGACCCTGACGCGCGAGCTGCCGGCGGATCTCCTGCAGGGCAAGGACGCGTCGACGAGAGACGAACTGTGGCTGCACGCGGAGAACGAGTCCGGATTCGTGCACGCGGACGTTGACGCAGAAGCACCCGCCGAGGTCGCTGGTCTCGGAGCCTGGCGCGATCCGCGCGAGCAGTCGCTGGAGGTCGGGATCGTTCAGCGAGGTGACCTCGGGGGTCTTCGGGTCACCCTGCCACCAGCGTCGCATGCGTGCGTTCATCGGACCTCACCCTGCCTGAGTGGCGTTCGGTCCCACCAGGGGTTTTCGCACCGGCCGCCGAAAAGCCGCCAGGAGGTGTCGGGATTCGCTGGCACGCTCCCCACCAGAACCGACCAACCGAACGAGAGACGAGGAGGATCGCCATGCGCCTAAGGGGAAAGGTCGCCGTCGTCACCGGTGCGAGTCGTGGTGCCGGGCGCGGTATCGCCAAAGTGCTGGGCGAGGAGGGTGGGACGGTCTACGTCACCGGCCGCACCAGCCGCGAGACCGGGAGCCCCACTGGCCGGCCGGAGACCATCGAACACACCGCCGAGCAGGTGAACGCCCGCGGCGGCGACGGCATACCGGTCCGGTGCGACCACACCGACGCCGCGCAGGTGCAGTCACTCTTCGGCCGTGTCCAGGCCGCACATGGCCGGCTCGACATCCTGGTCTCCAACGCCTGGGGAGGGTACGAACGCGACGTCGACGACGCGCCGGTCTGGGAGCTGGCCCCCGAGCATCTCGACCTGATGCTGGCGGCGGGCCTTCGCGCGCACATCCTCAGCGTCCAGTTCGCGGCGCCACTGCTGCGCGCCACGCGTGGCGGCCTGGTCGTCCTCACCACCTGGAGGATCAACAAGCCGTACCACAAGCACCTCTACTACGACGTCGTCAAAACGGCGATCAACCGGATGCCGGTCGGGCTGGCCGAAGAGTTCCGGCCGTACGACGTGACAACCCTGGCCGTGTCCCCTGGTGCCCTGCATGATCATGAGATCGATTCGACGTCGAGCTGGGCCGCTTTCACCGAATCCACTGAGTTCGTCGGCAGAGCAGTCGCTGCACTGGCGTCCGATCGAGCTGTGTCCAGACATTCGGGTTCGGTGCGGACGGTCGTCGAGTTGGCGAACGAGTACGGCTTCACGGACATCAGCGGTCGGCCGACCAGCGACTTCTGGGAAGGGAAGGTGTTCCAGGGCGATGGAGGCGTCACCGATACAGAGCGTTGAGCCGTGCGGTCGCCGCGGCGACACGCGCCCGCAGCTCCGGCGGGTCGAGCACCTCGGCTTCCGGTCCAAGGGCCACCACCTGGTCGTAGCCGATGTCCAGCGACTCCACCGGAAGGGTGACCGTCACCCACCCGTCGCCGTCGGGTTCCCCGGCCGACGCCATCGCCTGCTCGGCGGCGAGGCGCTCGACCGCCGACCAGAGCCGCCGTACGCCGGCGGGGCTCAGGCGTACGCGGGCATGGGTCGTGAGAAGCGAACGCTCGAAGGCGACCGACCGTTCGCGCCAGAACGCTGCCAGGTCGAAGGTGCGGTCGCGGCGGAACGGCTGGTCGAGGACGGCGACCTCGGCGAGCCTGTCGACCCGGTAGACCCGGAAGGTCTCACGCACGCGCGCCACCGTGTACCACACGCCCGCCTTGAGGATGAGCCCGTACGGCTCGAGTCGCCGGTCTACGTACCGGTCCCCTCGCCGGCACGTGGCCGACACCGCACGGTCGGTCCACGTCGCCGTCGCCACCGCCGCCAGCACCGGAGGCGGTGGCGCGGCGTGGAACCAGCGGGGCACGTCGAGGTGGAACCGCTGCGCCGCGACCGTGCCGGAGTCCCGCAGCTCCCTCGGCAGCGCGGCGAGCACTTTGAGCTGGGCGGTGGCCGCCACATCCGCCAAACCCATGTCCTGCAGCGGCCCGGCCACACCGGAGAGGAAGAGCGCCTCCGCTTCGTCCCGACTGAGCCCGGTGAGCTGGGTGCGGTAGCCGCCGACGAGCCGGTAGCCGCCGGTCCTGCCCCGGTCGGCGTAGACCGGTACGCCCGCGATCGACAGCGCCTCGACGTCGCGGACCACGGTGCGTTCGGACACCTCGAGCGCGCTGGCCAACTCGCGCCCGGTCATGCTGCCCCGGGACTGGAGCAACAGCAACAAGGTAATGAGCCTGGACGCCCGCACAAATCCCTAGTCTCCCCGCCACCACCGACACCACAATGGGCCGATGGGCGAGCTGAACCAGGACCTGTCGCACGCGTCGATGGCCCGCGCGATCGAGGACAACACCGCGGAGCTGTTGCTGGACATGGGCCGGATCGGCGGGGGAGAGCAACGTGTCAACGCGGCCTTGACATGGACCATCGGCGGTTCGCCGATCGACTACCACAACTGCGTCGTCCGTGCCGATCTCCCTCCTGACGACGCCGACGCCGCGATCGCCGAGTCGATGCGGGTCATGCGGGCCCACGGCGTACCAGGCACATGGCACGTCGGTCCGTCCATGCGTCCGGCCGACCTCGGCGCGCGGTTGCTGGCGGCGGGCTTCGCCGACGGTGGCACCGAGGTGGGCATGGCCGCCGACCTGCACGCCGTGACCGAGGACCTGCCGACCCCGGCCGGACTCGAGATCGTCCGCGTGACCGACGACGCCACCCTCGGGCTCTGGAAGGAGACCCTCGCGCAGGGCTTCGGTGAAGGAGAGCGGGAGGCCGCGTGGGTCGCAAAGATATATCGACGGGTCGGCTTCGCCGACGGTGTGGCTTACCGGCACTTTCTCGCCTACCTCGACGGCGAGCCGGTCGGCACGTCGACGCTGTTCCTCGGGGCTGGAGTGGCGGGGATCTACTTCGTGTTCGCCGTGCCGGCGGTGCGCAGGCGTGGCATCGGCGCCGCCGTCACGCTCGCGGCGCTCCGGGATGCCCGGGCCGACGGCTACCGCATCGGCGTCCTGGGCTCGTCAAAGGCCGGTCAGTCCGTCTACGCCCGGTTGGGATTCCAGGACTACTGCGAAATCAGCGTGTACGAATGGGCGCCGACACCGCCGACGTCCTGATCGCGGACGAGGTAACAGCGTCGCTGGACGTCTCGGTGCAGGCCGTGATCCTCAATCTCCTGCAACGGATCCAGCGTGAGCTCGGCCTCACGATGCTGTTCATCAGCCACAACCTGGCCGTGGTGCGTTACCTGAGCGACCACCTTGGCGCGATGTACGCCGGTGAGCTGGTCGAGTACGGTCCCGCGGCCGAGGTCATCGCCGCGTCTCAACATCCGTACACGCGCTCTCTGCTCGAAGCGGTCCCGCAGGTGGGCCGCGAAGGCTGGCGCCGGAGCGTCCACCCGCCTGACGCTCTAGGCCCTGACCCTGCGCCGACCCCGACCGACGGCCGCTTGACCTCGACTCCGGTTGAGGTTGCAGGCTCGTCCCCGAGAACGTCGGCGAGTCCGGACGCCAGGCGCCGGAGCCCGGACGGATCGGAGAGAACGTATGCGTGCGGTATGGCTGCGAGAGTTCGGGGGCCCCGAGATGCTGCGGGTGGAGGAGACACCCGTGCCGGAGCCCGGACCGCGACAGGCGTTGATCGACGTGACGTACGCGAACATCACGTTCGTGGAGACCCAGGTCCGCGCCAACGCCGGACCCTTCAAGGTGACCCTGCCGATGATCATGGGTAACGGTGTCGGCGGCCTGGTCACCTCGGTGGGCGAAGGGGCCGACGCCGGCGTCGTCGGCCGAAGGGTGGTCAGCAGCACCGGCGGTTCCGGAGGCTACGCCGACCGGGTCGCGGTGGACGCTGCCGGGCTGTACGACGTCCCCGCCGAGCTGGACCTCGATGCCGCGGTGGCCCTGCTCGCCGACGGGCGAACCGCCGTGATGCTCATCCACACGGTCGGCGTACGCAAGGGCGACCGGGTCCTGGTCGAGGCCGCCGCGGGTGGCGTGGGCACGCTGCTGGTCCAGCTCGCGCTAACGGCCGGTGCCACCGTCGTCGCGGCCGCAGGTGGCGACCGTAAGGTCGCCCTGGCACGCGATCTGGGTGCCGACGTGGCTGTGGACTACCTCCAGCCGGACTGGGCCGAACGGGTGCGGACGGCTGTAGGAGGGGTCGATGTCGTTCTCGACGGCGTGGGCGGCACGGTGGCAGGTTCCGCGTTCGGCCTGCTGGACCAAGGTGGGCGGATGCTGAGCTACGGGCTCGCGAGCGGTACGTGGGCGGGCATCTCCGACGACGCGGCCGCCGAACGCGCCGTGACGATGGTGACGTCGGGGCCGACCCCGGAGGAGTTACGTACGTACACGGTCGACGCCCTCACCGAGGCAGCGGCGGGCCGGCTGCGTCCGGTGATCGGGCAGCGGTTCCCGCTGGAGCAAGCGGCCGACGCGCATGCCGCGATCCAGGCGAGAGCCACCGTCGGCAAGACCTTGCTCGAGGTGCGGTGAGTTCCACCACACGAGGGCGGACTAGCCGCGTCGACGAGCAGGGACCGCGCGTGGGCCAGCACCATCGGATCGTTGTCGACGTAGACCGTCCGGGCATCCGGCGCGACCGACTGGGCGGCTTCGTGGGTGTTGTTGCGGGTCGGCCGGCCGGCGCCGATGCCCACCCCACGAAAACGCTACGCAAGCTCCGCGTTTCCGCGGGACCCCGGGTCGATGAACTGGCGAATGCCGGCCTCCGCCGCGAGCCATCGGGCGGAACGCTGGAGGAAGCCGCGGTTGGCCCACGCACCGTCTTCCAGTTCGGGCATCTTCTCCCGGATCATCTCGCCCGCGCGCCGGTCGACTTCGAGGTTCTCCGTGCCGCCGAGGTAGTAGTCGTAGAGTCGACCCGCGCTGGGTTTCGTCGGATCCACACCCGGGCGAATGGCTTCGGGCCCGCTCATCCGACCTCCTACCAAGATCATCAACCTGTGGGAAGGAAGTCTGCCACGGTATGTCCGAATTTTCAGTGGTGGGCGATGGGCCGTAGTGGGTCGCCCGGCACCGGCTTCCATACCGCCCTGATGGCCGTCTGACTTGCCGACCGACTGTCGTCACCGGCTTGCGAAACAAGGAGTGAACGTTGAGGATCGTGCTCGCCGAGCCCTTGCTGTACGACTACCTTCCGCAGCTCGAACGCGCGACCAGGGACC
>JBOHED010000888.1:0-2532 GCA_050700915.1 Actinopolymorphaceae bacterium
CGTCGGGGTCAGGGGGTACGACGAGCGAGCCGACGTCGCCCGCGGCCTCGAGCGGGGTGGCGACATCCTTCAGCCCGTGCCCGGTGACGGTGATCACCACGGTCTGGCCCCGGTCGAGCTCGCCCGCGTCGGCCACCCGCAGCAGGCCCGCCACGCCGACGGCCGACGCCGGCTCGACGAAGACCCCATCCCGGGCCGCGAGGCTCGCCTGCGCGGCGACGATCTCCTCGTCCGGTACGGCGCCGATCCGCCCGCCGGACTCGTCGCGGGCCGCCGTTGCGTCCGACCACCGCGCCGGATTGCCGACCCGGATCGCCGTGGCGACGGTCTCGGGATGCGCCACCGGTTCTCCGCTCACGATCGGTGCCGCGCCCGCTGCCTGGAAGCCCCACATCCGGGGACGACGCTGGGCCCGACCGGCTTTCGCGTACTCCTGGTAGCCCGCCCAGTAGGCGGTGATGTTGCCGGCGTTGCCCACCGGCAGGACGTGGATGTCGGGCGCGTCGCCGAGGACGTCGACGATCTCGAAGGCCGCCGTCTTCTGGCCGGCCAGCCGATAGCCGTCGGGGTTGGCGGAGTTGACGAGGACCGCGGAGTACCGCTCGCACATTCCGCGCGCGAGCTTCAGGCAGTCGTCGAAGTTGCCCTGGACCTGCACCAGGCGCGCCCGGTGCACGATGGCCTGCGCGAGCTTGCCCTGCGCGATGCGTCCCTCCGGAACGAGGACGACCGGCACGAGTCCCGCCCTGACGGAATAGGCGGCGGCCGACGCGCTGGTGTTGCCCGTCGAGGCACAGATGACCACCTTGACCCCGGCGTCAGCGGCGCGGGACACCGCCATCGTCATGCCGCGGTCCTTGAACGAACCGGTCGGGTTGTCGCCCTCGACCTTGATCCACACGTCGCAGCCGGTGACCTCCGAGAGCCAGGCCGACGCCACCAGCGGGGTCCCGCCCTCGCCGAGGGTCACCACAGGCATGGTCGGACTGACCGGCAGCCAGTCGCGGTACTCCTCGATGACACCACGCCACAGCCGCGACACTTCCGCCATCAGGCTCTCTCCTCAACCATCCCGGCGACTCCAGCGCCGCCGCCAGGTCCCGCAAATGACCACGCTAGGCATGCTCGCAGAACGTGGGCGAGGCATGGACACCTGGTCCGGGTTCCACAGGCATGGGCAGCGTGGTCATTTTCCCGCTGCGGCCACGAAGGTTCACTGGTCGCCGAGTCCCTCGACCCGCATCACGCTGAGGACCTCGCGGACGACGCCGAGTTTCTCGAGTTCATCGACGGTAGCGGCAAGCGCCCGGTCAGGTGCCTGGTGGGTCACCACGACGAGTTGGGCGTCTGCCCCTCGGCCTTCCTGGCGTACGGTCTGGATCGACACACCCCGCTGGGCGAACGCGTCGGCGACCGCGGCAAGCACCCCCGCCTTGTCGTCGACGTCGAGCGAGATGTGGTACCTGGTCGGGGTCTCCCCCATCGGGCGTACGGCCAACTGGGCGTAGGTCGACTCGCCCACCCCTGTAACCCCCTGCACGCGGTGCCGCGCCACCGCCACGAGGTCACCGAGGACGGCGCTCGCGGTCGGCGCTCCCCCGGCTCCGGACCCGTAGAACATCAGCTGCCCGGCGGCCGCGCTCTCGACGAAGACCGCGTTGTACGCCTCACGAACGCTGGCGAGCGGATGCGCCCGCGGGATCATCGCGGGATGGACGCGGACGCCCAACTGGTCGCCGCCCGGTGCCAATTCGGCGATCGCCAGGAGCTTGACCACACAGTCCATGGCCCGGGCGCTGGCGACGTCGGTGGCGGTCACCTCCGCGATGCCCTCCCGGTGGACGTCGGACGCGGTCACCCGGGTGTGGAACGCCAGCCCGGCCAGGATCGCCGCCTTCGCGGCCGCGTCGAAACCCTCCACGTCGGCGGTCGGGTCGGCCTCGGCGTAGCCGAGCGCCTGCGCGTCTTCCAGCGCCTCGGCGAACCCGGCGCCCTCGGCGTCCATCCGGTCGAGGATGTAGTTGGTGGTGCCGTTGACGATGCCGAGCACCCGCTTGACCCGGTCGCCTGCGAGCGACTCCCGCAGCGGCCGGATCAGCGGGATCGCGGCACCGACGGAGGCCTCGTAGTAGAGGTCGGCACCGTACTTCTGGGCGACGGAGAACAGCGACGACCCGTCCTCGGCGAGGAGCGCCTTGTTGGCGGTGACGACGGAGGCACCGTGCTCCAGGGCGCCGAGAATGAGGGAGCGGGCGGGTTCGATGCCGCCGATCACCTCGACGACGAGATCGATGTCCGTACGCCTGACCAGAGCGTCCGCATCCGTCGTGAACAGGCCCGGGTCCACCGGCACCTCACGTCGCCGGCCCGCCCGGCGCACCGCGATGCCGGCCAGCTCGAGCGGTGCACCCACCCGGGCGGCGAGATCGTCCTCGTGCTCGGTCAGCAGCCGGACCACCTGGGTACCGACCACACCGCAGCCCAGGAGGGCCACCTTGAGGGGCTCACCTCGCCCGACGCCGTTCATCCGAT
>JBOHED010000889.1:0-17820 GCA_050700915.1 Actinopolymorphaceae bacterium
CGGAACCTTGCCGATCTGCTTCAGGTAGTCCTTCACCGGGTCGGCGGTCGCACCAGCGACCACCACCTGCTGCTCCGGCTCGTCGGTGTCGTCGTCCTCGGAGAGGACGAAGCCCTCCTCCTCGAGCCCACCGTCGACTTCGGGGGCACCCTCGCCGTCGGCTGAATCGGCGTCGCCGGCTGACTTCTTCTGCTTGGCGGCTGCTGCCGAGCCCTTCCGGGCCTTCGGGTCCGACGCCTTCGTGCGGGACTTCGAACCCGCCTTGGCCCGCGCCGGCTTGTCGGCCCGGGTGTCGGCGGCCGTGTCCGCTGCCGTGTCGGCGGGCATGTCCGCGGCGTCGGACGTCACCGGTTCAGCCGTCGTCGGTGGGGAGTCGGCACGGACCGCCTCGCCCCCGACGCTCGTGAGCGGCCTGGGCGCCTGCTCGGCGGCCGCCTGACCCTCGTCACCGCCCGCCCGGAGCTCCACCACGGCGTCCGTGGCGAGCTTGGGGCCGTCTGGAGAACGCCCGCCGGGGCGGGCCGGCGCCGGTTTGGGGCCCGAGCCTTTCGTGCCGCGCGACTTCGGTGCCGGGTGCGTCCGCTTTGCCGGATTCGCGGCGTTCTGCGTGACCGCGGCTGCTCGACGTGGTGCGGCCGCTGATACGCGCTTACGGGTGGTCTGGGTGGTGGAGTCAACCGACACGGTCACTCCTTCCTCGCCGAGGTATCGCAGCAGGTTCGCCCACTGGGTCTTGTCGATCCCGACTTCCTCGCACGCGCCGCGCACCTCCTCGGCAGTGACGTGCCCGCGTTCCCGGCCATGCGCGACCAGTTGCTGGACTTCTGGACTTTCAAGGAGTGGGGCATACCGGGACGTGCGGGACGACACGAACTTCCTCTCGTCGTACCAGTGGTGAGAGTGACCGGGACACCGGGCAAGGCGCAAGGGAGCATTCTGGCACGTGCCGACGCGGCTTCCCGCGCGGCACCCGCTAGAGGCTGATCAGGATGACTTCGCGGCACGATCCCTCACGCGGTCGGCCCGGATGCTCGATGTCCCAGCATACGTCGGCCACCAAGTGACGCCCGGTCTCAGCGCCCAGACTTGGCAGCACGCTTCTGCTCCTGCTTGTATGCCCGCACCCTGGCCCGCGAATCCGCATCGACCACATCGGCGACCGAGCGGAAGGCGCCCTCTTCACCCAGGCTCCCGGTGACCTCCAGCCAGCCGACCGGACGCACGCCGCACTGCTTGCCGAGGAGCGCGACGAAGATCGTCGCCTTGACCTGCCCGAAGCCGGGAAGGCTCTTGAGCCGGGCATGGAGATCCTGTGCCGTGGCGGCCTCGGTCCAGATCCGTTCGGCCTTTCCGTCGTAGGTCTCGACGACCAGACGGGCCAGCGTCTGGAGCCGGGCGGCCATCGACTTGGGGAAGCGGTGCACCGCCGGCGGACGGCTGAAGATCTCGACGAACGCGTCCGGGTCGTACGCCGCCACGACCTTCGGATCCAGCGGGCCAGCCAGTCGTTCGACCAGCACCCGCGGGCCGGAGAACGCCTTCTCCATGGTGACCTGCTGGTCGAGCATCATCCCGCTGAGCAGCGAGAACGGGTTGCGGTCGAGCTCGGCGTCAGCCGCCGGATCGCCGGTGATCGAGATGGCCATGAACGCGTTCCTCACATCGTCTGTCGTCGTCGGTGGGCTAGCGGTCGCCCGGGTCGGCCTTCACCGCAAGGACGGGGCACGAGGCGTCGAGCAGGACCCGTTGAGCATTGCTACCGAGGATCAGCTTGCCGACCGGCGACCGGCGCCGGAGGCCGATCACGATGAAGTCGGCCGCCACTTCAACCGCCACTGCGATGAGATCCTCCGCCGGCTCGAGCACAGGTGAAGGTTCGCGGATCTCGTGGGTGAGCCCTTCCTCGCTCAGCTCCGCCCGCACGGCCGTCAACGCCTCGTCCGCGGCAGGGTCGGCCACACTCTGGGAGTTGACGACCACGAGCCGCGCCCGGCGTACCTTCGCCTCGGCGGCGGCGCGCTGCAGGGCGGCACGGCCCTCGGGCTTGTCGACATAGCCCACGACGATCGCCGCCATCGGCGGCACCTCCCACAGACTGCACCTCGTACGGGCTTGCACCATGGACGGAGCGGCCCTCGGGCCTGCGCCCGGACGCTACTACACCGGCGCCGTACCTGTGGACGACCACGGCCGTCTGTCTGTGCGTTGCGGCAGAGTGCGGGCATGTCTGTCACATCGG
Source organism: Actinopolymorphaceae bacterium (assembly GCA_050700915.1). GTDB lineage: Bacteria > Actinomycetota > Actinomycetes > Propionibacteriales > Actinopolymorphaceae > Thermasporomyces. The sequence goes on from JBOHED010000889.1 coordinate 2,240, forward strand.
GGCCGGCCGGTCCGTGCGCACCACACCCGGAGCTCGCGAGGCTGCTGGTCACCTCCGTCTGGATGCTGCGCTCCCGGACACGCCGGCGGATCTTCACCTCCAGCGCCGCAGTTCACCTGCTGACCCGCGACGGGGAACCGACGGATGAGTCCTCCGGCGACCTGCTCGCCGAAGCGGCCAACGCCTCGCTCGACCACGCGTTGCGGGTCGACCTGGCCGTCAGGTCGCTCGAGAACCTGGTCCTGGCCCGGCAGCCTCCTGGCGCGGCTGTCCGCGAGTCGCCGACAGCGCGGGCGCGCGCCACGATGATCGTCGTACGCCCAGGTCCGCTGGAGTCGCTCGAGCAGGACCGTGCCTGGTGGCGTTCCTGGCTCGTGGCCAGCGACATCGTGGGGGTCGAGCCCGCGCCGGTCTACGCAGTGACCCGGCTGGGTTGGCTGGACGTCATCGGTACGGAAACGGTGGTGGTGCCTCGGCTGCGTGGGTCGGCGTCGAGCCGGGGTGTCAGGCAGCCGGGGAGGTGACCCGTCCACGCCGAAACGCCTGCCGTCCGCCCTCCGTCGTCCCACCCCAGACGCCGTACGCCTCGGGTAGCCGGACCGCATGTTGCTGGCACTGCTGACGGACCGCGCACCCCGCGCAGATCTCGACGGCCCGCTGTTCGCGGTCATTGCGGTCCGCGGGCTTCTCGCCCTCCGGACCGAAGAAGACGTCTGCGGGTGCACCGCTGCACGCGGCATCCACCTGCCACGTCCAGGACGACTCGCGAAGGACAGGACGGTGGCCACCCCGACCGACACAACGCTCGTTGGGCATGATCGACCCCCTCTCGGGCCTTCGGACGCTGTCCCCCAGATGACGGTTGCCTCCGCATCCGAGTTCCTTGCGACGAATGTCCGGGACGAACATCCGGTCGCGATCGGCCAGCGCAGAGCCGGCTCGGCCACGGCTAGGCCTGGTCGAGGGGCCAGGTGTGCACCGGCGCATTGGACGCCATGTACTCGAGATAGCGGCGCACCATCTCACGCAGCGCATCGAGCCGCGACACACCGCCCCGGTCGTAGATGCGGTGGAACGTGGCCACCTGCCAGGCCGCACCGTTCTGTCCTGACAGGCAGCGCTGCTCGATCACGCCGAGCAGACGTTCGCGCTGTGCACGGTCGACCCCCCAGCTGGCGAGGCCTTCGTGGGCGAGCGGCAGAAGCTTGCGGAGCACGAGTTCCGCGGCCTGCAGCCAGCCAGAGCCTGGCCAGTACTGCTCCGCGCCGATGCCGTGGCGTGCACCCCGGACGAAGTTCTCAGCGGCCGCGTCGAAGGACATCACCGACCAGAGCGGCGGTTCCGCCTCGGCGAGTTGGCGGACGAGTCCGAAGTAGAACGCGGCGTTGGCGAGGACGTCGACGACGGTCGGCCCGGCCGGCAGCACGCGGTTCTCGATCCGCAGGTGAGGTTGGTTGCGGACAACGTCGTAGACCGGTCGGTTCCACCGGTAGATCGTGCCGTTGTGAAGGCGAAGCTCCGGCAGGTCAGGCGTACGCCCGTTGCGCAGTGACTCCAGCGGATCCTCGTCATCACACACCGGCAGCAACGGAGAGAAGTACCGGACGTTCTCATCGAACAGCTCACTCACCGAGTTGAGCCAGCGTTCGCCGAACCACACCCTGGGCCGGACGCCCTGCTCCACGAGCTCGTCGCCGCGCGTGTCGATGGCCTGCTCGAACAACTTGATCCGAGTCTCTCGCCACAACTCCTTGCCGAACAGGAACGGCGAGTTGGCGCACACGGCGACCTGCGGACCCGCGATGGCCTGTGCCGCGTTCCAGTAGGGGGCAAACGCGTTGGGGCTCACCTGTACGTGGAGCTGGGTGCTCGTGCACGCCGACTCGGGTGCCACCGTGTCGGTCGACATCGCGAGTTCGTCGACACCGTCGATCGAGATCTGGATGTCTTCCCCGCGGGCAAGGATGATCTGGTCGTTGAGAAGCTTGTACCGGGTGTTCGGAGACAGCACGTCGATCGACATGTGGCCGGCGGTCACCGTCGGCAGGATCCCGACCATCGCGATGCGTACACCGCGCTCACGGGCCTTCGCGTCCGCGGCGTTGAGGCGTGCCCACAGGTCGTCCTCGAAGTCCTTCAGGGCACTGCCGTACAGTCGGCGTGGTGCCATGTTGACCTCGATGTTGTACTGCGCGAGCTCGGTCTGGAATGCGGGATCGTCAATCGCCTCGAGGATCTCGGCGTTCCGGAGGGCGGGATCGGCACGCTCGTCGACGAGGTTGAGCTCGATCTCGAATCCCGTGGACGTGGACCCGTCCTCGAACCACTCCTCGTCGAGCATCCGCGTGCACGCCTCGGTGCAGCGACGTAGCTTGCCGCGGAACTTGGCCCGATCCTCACGGGTGAAGGCCCGGGCCTCGATCTCCTGCCCCATCGCCGCTCCTCCCCCGCCGAACCCCTCACCGCGAGAGTCGCACTGAATCCCCTTCTCGCCAAGGGGGCTGCGTACACTCCCTTGACCAGAATTCCCCAGATGCCGTCGTATCGGCAGAAGCCTCCGATACCACCGATAGCACCGTCCTCACCACGGCGCCATGCCGTGGGACAGCAGCTCCGCCACGAAGCACGCCAGGCGGCTGTCGGCGTCACTCGCGAGTGCGCGTTCGAGGGCACAGCGGGCGAGAGCACCATCACCACCTGACCATGCGGCGAACGCCAACAACGTCGCGGGACCGGCGTCGTGCGGTGGAACACTCCGCCGAAGCACCTGGGTCCACAGGGCCTGGTGGTCCCGAGCCGTCTCCGGCGTGATGAGCTGGGCGACCGCGACCATGGTCCGATCGTCGGCGACCAGTACGCACACCCGCGCGACCTGCTCGTCGGTGAGTGGGACGGAGACTCCCGCGCCTGTCTCGACGAGGGTGGCGACATGGCGGCGAGCGGCACTGATTCGTTCGCCTGCTATGCGTGTGTCGTCGCCAGCCGTGCCCGTGTCGTCCGCGGCATCGCCTGGTGCGCCGAGCCCGATCTCCGACTCGACGTTGGCGATGAGGTCTTGCATGGCAGGCGTCGAAGCCTCGGCCACAGGCGCAATCGAGCGACGCAACGCGTCCTCGTCGGCGAGCGCGACCTCTCCGGCGTAGACCGATCTCGCCGTGACCGGGTGCTGCTCGAGATCGTAGGGAGTGCCGGACGTCGGGCAGCAACCTGCGTCGGCGCAGACATCGGACCACCAAAACTGGCCGTCGGCGATCAGCCTGTCGAGCACCATGACGTCGACGCTCTCGAGTGCCAGATGGGTGGCCCGGAGCACGGGCGCCGCTCGATCGGGGCTCGACGTGTAGACGACCAGCAGGGCATGGGTCGCGTGTTGTCGCGAGATGACGTCCGCGAGGTGGGCGGCAAGAGTGGCAACCCCGTCAGCCTCAAGGTCGGCCTCAAGGTCGGCGTAGGGGCCGGAATCGAGCGGTGGCAGGTCGGCACGAAGCGTGCAGTGCACCTCCTGGTCGGGCCGGATCGCCAGGACGACAAGGCTCTCCCGCGGATGGAATCCCACGAGGTAAGGAACCTTGGCGAGGACATCCTCCGGAGTACGCAAGGTGAGGTCAGGACGGTGGGTACGAGTGGGTGCGTTCATGCGTTCGAGCGTGGCAGTGCGGCAACGGGGACGTCCCACATGCTCGCCAGCCTGTGGACGAACCCGCCGATCCGGCACCTGTGGATGAAAACTGGCCGGCGAAACGCGTTCACAGCACCCGACCAGAGCAGCCGCAGGTGTCGAACCCGTCGTCCGGTCACCTCGCACGCACCCCACAGTTGCGAAGATGACGCCTGTGCGCAGCGAGCCGAGCGTCCTCCACCTCGACCTGGACGCGTTCTTCGCCGCGGTCGAGCAACGCGACAAGCCGTCGCTGCGCGGGAAGCCGGTGATCGTGGGTGGACTGGGTCCGCGCGGGGTCGTGTCCACCGCGTCGTACGAAGCACGCGCGTACGGCGTCCGGTCGGCCATGCGGATGGCCGAGGCACGGGCGCGCTGCCCCCATGCGGCGTTCCTCTCCGGCAGGTTCGCCGCCTACCGCCAGACGAGCCGCGCCGTCCTGGCGGTGCTGCGCGAGGTGTCACCACGGGTCGAGCCGGTGTCGTTCGACGAGGCGTACGTCGATCTGGCCGCCGGTGGCCCGACCGACCTGAGCCCCGCTGGCGTCGAGCACCTGGGCAATGAGCTCAAGGCTCGCGTGAGCGAAGCCAGTGGCGGCGTCACCGGGTCGGTCGGCGCGGGAACCTCCAAGCTCATCGCGAAGATCGCGAGTGACCTGGACAAGCCGGACGGCCTCGTCGTGATCCCACCAGGTACCGAGAGTGCCTTGATCCATCCGATGCCGGTGTCGAAGATTCCCGGAGTCGGCCCGGCCACGACCGAACGCCTTCGCCGGATCGGGGTCCACACCGTCGGCGAGCTCGACCGGGTCGGCGTCAGCGAACTCGTCACCCTGCTCGGCAAGGCGCACGGGCAGGCACTCGCCCGCCTGGCAAGAGCCGAGGACGACCGAGACGTCGTGGCGGAGCGTGAGTCGAAGTCGATCAGCGTGGAGGACACGTTCGACCGCGACATCGCCGACCCGGCTCTGCTCGCGGTGATCCTCGACCGCCTCGCCACCCGCGTCAGCGAACGGCTGGTCGGCGAAGGGCTGTCCGGTCGGACGGTCACCGTGAAGATCCGGCTCTTCGACTTCACCACCCACACCCGTTCGGCCACCCTCGCCGGACCCACCGACGATCGGCGGACGGTGACCGCACGTGCCCGTCACCTGCTCCAGGAGGTCGACACGTCGGCCGGCGTGCGACTGCTCGGCGTCGGAGTTTCGGGCCTCACCGACTGGGCCCAGCAGGAGCTGTTCCCCTCCCATGCCGACGTGGCCGCCACCGGGCAGACGATCGGTGCCGATCCGGCTGGCGTGGAACCGGCAACCGACCCCGGCCGGTCCGGGTCGTCGCCGCCCGCCCAGCGGGATGGCGACATCGGGTCCCCGACAGCCGATGCCCAGCAAGAAGCCCAGTACCAAGCCCCGAACGAAGGCCCGTCCGAGGCGGCCGCGCGACGGTGGATGCCGGGCGCGGATGCCGTCCACACGGAGTACGGCCGCGGGTGGGTCTGGGGTGCCGGCCTCGGCCGGGTGACGGTCCGGTTCGAAACCGCGACGACCACTCCCGGCGTCGTACGTACCTTCGCTGGCGACGACCCCGACCTCGCTCCCTACACGCCGCTGACCTGGGCCGACTGAGCTGCCGACAGGCTCGATTCGGGTATCTCCTCGACCCTGATCCGGTTCGCGGCGACCCAGACGACAGTCACGCATCCGGTACGGTCACTGCACACCGCAGCCGCTCCGTGCATCGCGTGATCGAAGCCGAAGTCGGCGAACGCCCCTGGCTGCGGACCGTCGTACTTCTCGGCCAGTGCTCCGGGGCGAAGGAAGTGGTCGCACAGGTAGCCCAGCCAGCCGGCCACCTCTCCGGGCGGGAGGCCGTTGCCACCGGGCAGCCCGTCGACCGGCACGAGAACCTCCCCCGCCCGGCTCGGGATCCAGGGACACAGCACCCCTGGCTGGCCGTCCGCCGGCACGGCGTAGCTGGCGAGGTCGAGCGACGAGTCCAGACACTCCGCGAGTGGGTTGCCGGGTACGGCGTACGGGCCCTCCGGCCGACTCCACCTGCGTGACTCGGCGAATGCCGTGAGGTACTCGTACTCAGCTCGACGCAACGGCGGATCCACCCGAATGCTGCCGACCAGATGGAATCTCTCCACGGCTCGCCACCTCCCGCTGTCCATGGCCCACCGCCCCGGTGGACGGTGACGGAAGCATGCCGGATCGGCGGCACTGTCCGACGTCGATCATCCACAGCGCGCGACCTGTGGATAACTTTTAGGGCATCTCACGCAAACCGGGCAGGCTGGTCAGCGTGACCATCACCACGCAATCCGTAGCCCAGCGTGATCCAGGCACCCTTCTCCGCCGGATCGGCCGGCATGTGCCCTTCGACCGCGATCGCGTCGTCGTGGCGCTCGTCCGGCTGTCCCGGACCTACGTCGACCGTGCCGGTTGGATCGACACGCCCTCATTGACGTCCGAGATCCGGGTCGCCGCCGTGCGCTCCGCCCTCCGCGGCATGCTGACCACCATCGCCCTGCAGGAACGCATCAGCCCGCCCACGCACGCGATCGCCATGGTCCGCTGTCGACCTGGTCGCGTCGTCTGGCTCCCGTCCGACGACACGTGGCTGAGCGCCCTCGCCCAGGAGTGCGAGCTCGCCGGCCTGCCGGTCGCCGATGTCTTCCTGGTCACCGAGCATGGCTGGCGATGCCACTCCGGACCTACCGCCGGACAGCTTCCTGCTCTCGCCGCCTGACCACCGACCGCACCGGCGAGGCGGCATGCTTGCGCCATGGCCACGATCATCCGTACCCGCGTCGTCGCCCACGGCACGGTTCAGGGGGTGTTCTTCCGGGACACCTGCCGGCGGACCGCCAAGGCTGCCGGCGTCGCCGGGTGGGTACGCAACCGCCCCGACGGCGCCGTCGAGGCCGTCTTCGAGGGCACCGACGCCCAGGTAGCCGCCATGGTCGCGTGGTGCCGCACGGGTCCGCCCACGGCCCGGGTCCTGCGTCTCGAGGCGCACACCGAGCGGGTGGAGGGCCTCACGTCGTTCGAGATCCGCCGGTGACGTCGACCAGGGGCCCGGCCCGGCACGACCGGGACTGCGGGTGTGGTCGGTTTCGAGCCGTTTTGAGGGTGAATTCTGGGCCCACACTGAGCAACTGCCCCTCTCGACGGCCGCGCCTGCCTCACCCGACGGAGCAAGCTCCCCACGACCGCGCAGGTCAGCAGGGCCTTGCGCTCAGCGTGCGTTCAGGTCGAGAGGGCAGACTGGATCTCGTGCGGATCCTTGTCGTGGACGACGACCAGGGAGTCAGGGACTCCTTGCGCCGGTCGCTCGCCTTCAACGGCTTCGAGGTGGAGCTCGCCGAGAGCGGGGAGCAGGCGCTGCGCAGCGTCGCCGCGAAAAACCCGGACGCCGTGATCCTCGACGTCATGATGCCGCGGCTGGACGGGATCGCCACCTGTCGGGCGCTGCGCGCGACCGGCAACGACGTACCCATCCTCGTCCTCACCGCCCGCGACGCGGTGGCGGACCGGGTGACGGGCCTCGACGCCGGGGCGGACGACTATCTCAGCAAGCCGTTCGCGCTGGAGGAACTCCTGGCCCGGTTGAGGGCGTTGCTCCGGCGCGCGACGCCCGGCTCCGACGGGACGACACTCGCCTACGCCGACCTCACGCTCGAACCCAGCACCCGGGAGGTCCACCGCGGCGACCGGGCGATCAGCCTGACCCGTACCGAGTTCGCCCTCCTCGAGCTCTTCCTCCGCCACCCGCGGCAGGTGCTGGAGCGTACGCAGATCCTCGAGGAGGTGTGGGGCTTCGACTTCCCGACGTCGGCCAACTCGCTCGAGGTCTACGTCGGCTACCTCCGGCGCAAGACCGAGGCCGACGGTGAGCCCCGACTGCTGCACACCATGCGAGGTGTCGGGTACGTCCTGCGTGACACCCCGCCGTGAGCCGCTCCGTGAACACCAAGCCGAGAGCCGCGTCGCCGTGAGCTTCGTCCCCGCCGCACTCCGCCGATCGGAAAGCCGCGAACGCAACCTCAGCCTGCGGGCGCGGGTCGGACTCGTCGCCGCGCTCGGCGTGGGCCTCATCGTGGTGCTCGTCTCCGTCGCGGCCTACGTCACCGTCCGGGTGTCCCTACTCCGCCAGGTCGACGCCGGGCTGTTGCAACGCGCGCATGCGGCGGCTTCCGGCCCACTCGCCAACTACGAGGTGCTGACCCAGATCCCGTCCGAGGCCCTGGGTGCCGCCGACATCGGCATCGCGCTGGTACGCGCGGACGGCAACGTCTACTCCTCGGCGACAAGGCAGGGCACGTACCGGAACCCACCGGTCGGACGTCCGGAGCTGAACGTCGCACGGGGCTACACCGCCCAGAGCGTCCGCACGGCAGTGGACAACGCCGGTGAGACCTACCGGGTCGTCGCGGTGCCCACCACCCGGTTCCGTGGATCCGCGCTGGTCCTCGGCCAGTCGACCGCGCGTACCGAGGCGTTGCTCAACCGGCTGGGGCTGGTCCTGCTCTTCGTCGGGTCCGCCGGGATCGGCGTCGCGGCATGGGCGGGGATGGGGATCGCCCGGACCGGTCTGCGCCCCGTCCGTCGCCTCACCTCCGCGGCCGAGCACGTCGCCCGGACCGGCGACCTGCGGCCGATCCCGGTCCAGGGGACGGACGAGCTCGCCCGGCTCGCGCATGCGTTCAACGCGATGCTCTCCGCGCTGGCCGACGCGCGCGGGCGCGAACGACGGCTCATCGCCGACGCCGGCCACGAACTGCGTACGCCTCTCACCAGCCTGCGGACGAACCTCGACCTGCTCGCCCAGAGCGAAGCCCGCCCGGGTCTGTCCTCCGCCGACCGGGAGGCACTGCTGCACGATGTCCGCGCCCAGGTGGGCGAGCTGTCGGCGCTGGTGGGTGACTTGGTGGAGCTGTCGCGCGAGGACCCACCGGCAGCGGCCCACGCACCTGTCGACCTGGGCGACATCGTGGCGCACGCCGCGGACCGCGTACGCCGACGTGCCCCCGGCGTGCGTTTCGACGTGAGCGCACAACCCTGGACGGTGTTCGGCGACGCGCAGGCGCTCGAACGGGCGGTGACGAACCTGCTCGACAACGGCGCTAAGTGGAGCCCGCCCCAGGCCGTCGTGACGATCACGTTGACCGACGGTGTGCTCAGGGTCGCCGACCAGGGTCCCGGCATCGCCGACGCCGATCTGCCGCACGTCTTCGAGCGCTTCTACCGTTCGGAGGAGGCGCGGACGATGCCCGGTTCGGGGCTCGGGCTGTCCATCGTGAAGCAGGTCGCCGAGCGCCACGGCGGCACTGTCAGTGCGGGCCGCGCACCCGGGGGCGGTGCGGTCCTGACGCTGCACCTTCCCGGTACACCCGGTCACACGCGTCCGGACGACACCGGACCGGTGGGGAGCGGGCCGGGTCGCTGAGGGCCGCCGCGGCGATGTCGTACGGTGGGCGTTTCACCGCACCGCCGTGGGCGGTGAGAGGGCAAGGGTTCGTACGAAGCCGGACTGATCGGTCATGCGGGGTTTCTTCGGGACCTCTGGGCACCCTCTCAGTGAGATCTCAGCTAGCCGGCCGAATGTTGAGGACATGAACGAGACGACACCTTCGGGCCAGCCACGCCGTCCTGAGGGGACGCCCGACCCGGCGCCCCAGGGCAGCGACGACACCACTCAGCGTCCAGCGGGCGGGCCGGGCCAGCCGCCGGGTGGACCCGGCGAGCGCGAGGACACCCGGCAGCTGGCGGCGTACGGCGCACACCCCCCGCATGCGTACGGCCATGACTCGCCGGGCGGGGGACCATCCGGCCAGTCGTCGTACGGCCAGGCGTCCTACGGCCAGCCCGGCCAGCCGTACCCGGGGCCGTCGTACGAACACCCGTACGACCGGCCGTCGCACTCCCCCGGCGGGTCTCCCGGAAAACCGGCACCGAGGCGCATGGCGGCCGCCACGATCGTCGCGGTCGCCGTCGCCGCCGGCCTGGTCGGCGGAGGGACCGGTACGGCCGCCACCTACCTGCTCACCCGTGACCAGCAGGCCACCCCGACCGCGCTCGACGCGGCGCCGGGTTCGCAGAACGCCTCGAACGCGCCGCCCGGCAGCGTGCAACAGGTCGCGAACAAGGTCCTTCCGAGCGTGGTCTCCATCAGCATCGCGACGGCACAGGGCAACGGAAACGGCAGCGGGATCGTTCTCAGCGCCGACGGGCTGATCCTCACCAACAACCACGTGGCCGCTCCCGCGGAGCAGGGCGGGGACCTCACCGTCACCTTCAGCAACGGACGGAGTGCCACGGCCAAGGTCGTCGGAACCGATCCCACCACCGACCTCGCCGTGATCCGGGCCAGTGGCGTCTCCGGCCTCACACCCGCGCAGCTGGGCAGCTCCTCCGCGCTTTCCGTCGGGCAGAACGTCGTGGCCATCGGCTCACCGCTCGGCCTGTCCGGAACCGTGACATCCGGCATCGTGAGCGCCCTCGACCGGCCCGTACGCGCGGGCGACTCGGCCTCGTCCAACACCGTCATCGACGCGATCCAAACCGATGCGGCGATCAACCCCGGCAATTCCGGCGGCGCGCTCGTCAACATGGGTGGCCAGGTCGTGGGCATCAACAGCGCGATCGCGACGCTCGGCGCCTCGATGGGTGGCCAGTCGGGTTCCATCGGCGTCGGGTTCGCGATCCCGATCGACCAGGCCCGTCCGATTGCCAAGAACCTCATCGACAAGGGTCGCGCCGAGCACGCACAACTCGGTGTGACCGTCTCGCCCGCGGCTACCCGCAACGGTACGTCCGAAGGCGCGGCGATCCAGTCGGTCGCACCCGGGGGATCGGCCGCGGACTCCGACCTTCGCAAGGGTGATGTCGTCACGAAGGTCGACGACCGCCGGATCGCCGACGCCGACGCGCTGATCGCCGCCGTACGCTCGCATCGCCCGGGTGAGAAGGTGACGCTGACGTTCGAACGCGACGGCAGGACGCAGACCACCACCGCCACACTGGGCAGTGACGGCGGGCGTACTCCCGAAGCGCCTCAGCAGGAACAACCTCAGGAGGACGAGGGCGGCCTGCCGTTCCCCTTCGGCCGCTGAGCGCTGAGCTGGCGAAAGGTCAGCGCCGAGGACTCCGGGCGGACACGGACGGTTCGGGAGGACCGGCCGTACCCACCGCGTCGGCGAGAGTGGTGTAACCAGCGTCCCGTACCCGCCGCGCGAGGTCGCGGTGCAGGCGTCGCGGCCACAGCGGACCGCCGTAGATGAATCCGGTGTACGCCTGGACCAGGGTCGCGCCGGCTCCGATCCGTTCCCAGGCGTCGTCGGCGTTCTCGATGCCGCCGGCCGCGATCAGGACGACGCGGGATCCGGTACGGGCGCGTAGTCGGCGAAGCACCTCGAGCGCACGCTTCTTCAGCGGAGCCCCGGACAGCCCGCCCGCGCCGGTCGCCTCGACGTCCGCCGTCGACGTCCGCAACCCGTCGCGTCGGATGGTCGTGTTGGTGGCGATGATGCCGTCGATGCCGAGCTCGAGAGCGAGGTCGGCCACGTCGTCGACGTCGGCGTCGGCCAGGTCGGGGGCGATCTTGACCAGCAGTGGTACCCGTCGGCTCGTCGCCTCGTCGAGGGCCTGACGTACGCCGGCGAGCAACGGCCGCAGATGCTCGACGGCCTGGAGGTTCCGCAGTCCTGGTGTGTTCGGTGAACTGACGTTGACGACGAGATAGTCGGCCACGTCGGCGAGCTGCCGCGCGCTGCTCACGTAGTCGGCGAGCGCCTCCGACTCCGGAACCACCTTGCTCTTGCCGATGTTGACCCCGATCGCACCCGGTGGTCGCCCGTCGGCAGCAGCCTTCCGGCTATCGCGTCGGCGCGCCTGGCACCGCCGGAGCCGTTGGGCCGTGGCCGCCGCGCCGTGGTTGTTGAACCCCATCCGGTTGACGAGTGCCCGGTCGGCCGGGAGCCGGAACAGACGTGGTGTCGGATTGCCCGGCTGAGGTTGGGCGGTCACCGTGCCGACCTCGACGTAGCCGAAGCCCAGCGCGGTCATCGCCTCGACGCCAACCGCGTCCTTGTCGAACCCGGCCGCGAGACCGAGCGGCCCGGCGATATCCAGGCCGAGCGTGCGTACGCGGAGTACCGGATCGGCGGGTCCGAGCCACCGGCAGAGCAGCCGGGCGAGTCCCGGCAGCGTGCCGACCAGGCGGATCAGTCCGAACGCCAGCCGGTGCGCGGTCTCGGCGGGTAGGCGCTTCAGCACCAGCGCGAAGAACAGTTTGTACATCTCGGTCCTGGCAGGTCGGCGGCTGGAGGTGTCGGCAACTGTGGGTGTCGGTGGGCACCGCGAGAATGGTGTCATGCTGTTCGTCGACCTGGCGCGGGCCTCCTCCACGGTGTCCGGCACGTCCTCGCGGCTCGCGAAGGTGCGCGAGATCGCCGACTGCCTCCGGGCCGCCGATCCCGATGAGGTGGCACTGGTCGTTTCCTATCTGGCCGGTGAGCTGCGGCAACGTCGCACCGGGGTGGGCTACGCGGCCCTGCGCGATCTTCCCGCGCCGAACGAAACGGCAAGCCTCGGGGTGAGCGAGGTCGACCAGGCGTTCGAGGAGATCTCGCGGGTGGCGGGCACGGGCTCACAGGCGCGTCGTCGCCAGCTGCTCTCCGATATCTGGGGCAGGGCGACCGCGCGGGAGCAGCGGTTCCTCGCCGGACTGGTCGGTGGTGAACTGCGCCAGGGCGCCCTCGATGGCGTCATGGTCGACGCCGTGATCAAGGCCAGCGCCCTCCCCGCGGCCGACATCCGCCGGGCGATCATGGTCGCGGGGTCGATCGCGCCGGTCGCCAGCGCCGCCATCGGGGCGAGCGGACCGGCCGACCCAGCCGCCCCACGTGACCCAGCCGCCCCACGTGACCCGGCCGACCCAGGTGACCCGGCCGACCCCGATGGTTCCGTGCGGGCGCCCGGCAGGAGCGCGCTGGACCAGTTCCGGCTGGAGGTGGGCCGGCCGCTGCGGCCCATGCTCGCCTCGCCGGCACCCGACATGGCCGCGGCGCTCGCGAAAATCGACGGGCCGGCGGCGTTGGAGTGGAAACTCGACGGCGTCCGGGTGCAGGTGCACCGCGACGACGAGACGGTCCGGATCTTCACCCGCACCCTCGACGAGGTGACCGCCCGACTCCCCGAGGTCGTCGAAGCGGTCCAGGCACTTCCGCCCGGTGCCGTCGTCCTCGATGGTGAGGTCATCGCACTCGACGACGCCGACCGGCCGCGCCCGTTCCAGGTGACCGCCAGCCGGGTCGGCAGCCGCACCGACGTCGCCAAGCTGCGGGCCGCGGTACCCGTCCGGGCGTTCTTCTTCGACGTCCTCCACCACGACGGCCGGGATCTCCTGGGCGAACCCGGAAGTGAGCGCTGGGCAGTCCTCGAACGCCTGCTCCCGTCGCAGCTCCGGGTCCCGCGGCTCGTCACGTCGGTCCTCGCGGAGGCCACGGCCTTCTTCACCGACGCCTGCGACCGTGGACACGAAGGAGTCGTGGTCAAGGCCCTCACCGCACCGTACGACGCAGGCCGACGCGGAGCGGCCTGGATCAAGGTCAAACCGCGCCACACCCTCGACCTGGTGGTGCTGGCCGTCGAGTGGGGTCATGGCAGGCGTACCGGCCTGCTGTCCAACCTCCACCTCGGCGCCCGCGATCCAGGGACCGGCGAGTTCGTGATGCTCGGCAAGACGTTCAAGGGACTGACCGACGAGCTGCTGCGCTGGCAGACCGACCGGCTGCTGCAGCTGGAGTCCCACCGTGACCGCTGGACGGTCTATGTGCGGCCCGAGCTCGTGGTCGAGATCGCGTTCGACGGTGTGCAGACGTCGCGCCGCTATGCCGGCGGGATGGCGCTGCGGTTCGCGAGAGTGCTGCGCTACCGCGACGACAAGACGGCGGCGGAGGCCGACACCGTAGAGACAGTCCGGGCGATCCACGGTGGGAGCCGGACGTAGCGGGCTGAGGCGTCGAAGACCGCGGCAATTCCGTCCGGCCACCGGATCGGCCGTTTTGGCCACGACGGATGCCGCACGGCCGGATGCCGCGGGTTTGCCCGGCAAAGGACCGATCCGAACACCGATCCGAACACCGATACGAGTAACCGTCCCCGGTGAGCGGCGGGGAGGAAGATCGGGCCACCCGCTACGCATGAACCCGCCGCCTCCGGGAATTCGGTCGGACACCTGAGACGTTGAGCTGATGACGGATCACCTGAGCGGTTCGGTGGTCCACGTGTCGGAGCAGGGAGGACACACTTTGCCACTGCGTCGTCGTCATGCCGAGGACTACGTCGAAGATCGCGATCTCGTCGGTCGCTATCTCGACGAGATCTCGCGTACGCCGCTGCTCGACGCGGCCCAGGAAGTCGAGCTCGCCAAGGCGATCGAAGCCGGTCAACTGGCTGAGCAACTGCTCGACAACCGTCTCGACGTCGATGGCCGGGTCTTCGCACACGCATCCCCGGACGAACTGGTGTGGGTCAGCGACGAGGGCCGCCGCGCCAAGCGGCACTTTCTCGAGGCCAACCTCCGGCTGGTGGTGTCCATAGCCCGCCGTTACGGCCGATCGGGGCTTCCCCTGCTCGACCTGGTCCAAGAGGGCAACACCGGCCTCATCCGGGCAATCGAGAAGTTCGACTACTCGAAGGGCTACAAGTTCTCCACTTACGCCACCTGGTGGATCCGTCAGGCGATCACCCGCGGCATCGCACAACAGGCCCGGGTCGTCCGGCTGCCGGTCCACGTGGTCGAGGACCTCAACGCGCTCGGAGCCGCCCGGCGTGCGCTCGAGCGGGAGCTTGGCCGCGAGCCTGCCAACTCCGAGCTCGCCGCCCAACTCGGCGTCGGCGAGAGTCGGGTCGAGGAACTCGTGAGCTGGGGACGCGACCACGTGTCGCTCGATGTCACCGTCGACGACGACGGCGAGACCTCGCTCGGCGACCTGGTGGCCCGCGACGTGATGCCCGGCCCGGACGAGACCGTGGTGGCCGCCGAGTCCAGTTCCCGCCTCGCCGCGCTGATCGAGACCCTCGACGCCCGATCGGCCGAGATCGTGCGCCTGCGTTACGGCCTCGATGACGGGCGACCATGGAAGCTCGCCGAGATCGCCGAGCGCTTCGGACTGTCCCGCGAGCGGGTCCGGCAACTCGAACGCGACGCCCTCCACCGCCTCCGCAAGCTCGCCGAACCTGACCTGGTGGGCCCGAACGCCGCCTGACCAGTCCTCGTCACCCCTCTGCGGTTCGTACCGTCAACACCCGCAGCAACCCACGCGGCGTCCCGGCCGGGCATCGGCCGGGGCGCCTTGCGTTCGGGCCGGGCAGAAGGCAACGTCTGCTATCCGCCGCCACCGGTTGAGTCGCCACGCTACGGTGGGTGGCCATATCGGGGAGCGAGCGCGATCTGTGAGGGAGAGTCGATGGACACGGCGGAAGAGCAGCCGGGTCCGGACTCGGGCGACATCACGGGCGCGCGGCGTGGCTCCACCCCCTGGGAGATCGGCCGGGTCGTCGGGCGAGGGCCCTCGCACGACCCCATGGCTGCCGTGCGTACGCCGGATGACCCGCCGTTCGACGTCTTCCTGTCCGGAACGGTCTTCCTCGACATCATCTTCACCGGCCTGGGCGCCCCGCCGCAGAGCGGTACGGAGATCTTCACGCAGGGCATGGGGTGTTCGCCCGGTGGTGTCGCCAATCTCGCGATCGCCCTCTCCCGGCTGGGTCTGCGTACGTCCCTGGCCGCGGCGTTCGGGCACGACGTCTACGGCGACTTCTGCTGGCGGACCCTGTGCGAGCAGGAAGGCGTCGACCTCTCGACCTCGCGGAAGTTCCCCCACTGGCATTCACCGGTGACGGTGTCGCTGGCCT